>JBKPMQ010000130.1:0-2950 GCA_046732235.1 Actinomycetota bacterium | reverse complement strand
AGCGCAGGCAGAACCCGCACCGGTCTCCCAGCTCTCGGCTGCGGTCATATCCCACAGGTCGATTCTTGCACACCGACCCGGTCGTGCCCGATGTAGCATCGCCTGCGATGGTCGCCGAACCGGTGCGCCTGGCGGAGCTGCTCGGAGCACTCTCGGCGGTGAGCGATCTCGCCCGCGGCCATGCCGTCGACCAGGCGACCCGCTCGTGCCTGGTGGCGACCGGGCTCGCCCGCCAGTTGGGGCTCTCTCCGCCGGAGGCCTCGGACGTCTACTACACGTCCGTCCTGCGCTCGGTCGGGTGCACCGCGACGTCGCCCGCGATCGCCGCGCTCATGGGCGGCGACGACATCGCCGTCCGCGCGCGCGGCGACATGGTGGACATGTCGCGGCCGGGCGAGGCGGGCGGGTTCATCGCCGGGATGGGCCGCGGCCTGCCGCCGGCGCGGCGGTTGCGCGCGGTCGCGGGACGATCGGCGACCCCGACGCCGTGCAGGCCTTCTGGGCGTGAGCCGCTCAAGCCCTGCCACGTTCGGGTGATGTGGCGCGTCGCGCCGGCCCGGTAGACTGCGCAGAAGCATGGCGGTAGCCCGTGAAGCCACGCCGGTCTCCTCGGCGGCGGACATCAAACAGGCGGATCTCGACCGCGAGGACCTTCTCGGCATCTACCGCGACATGCTGATCACGCGCGGTATCGAGGAGCGCGGCCACATCCTGTACCGGCAGGGGAAGATCCCCGGCAGCTTCTACACCGGGCGCGGCAACGAGGGCGCCGCGGTCGGCGTCGCGACCGCGATGCGGGCCGACGACGTCGGCACGCCGATCCAGCGCGACATGGGCGTGCACGTGACCCGCGGCACCGAGCCGTGGCGGATCTTCGCCCAGTACATGGGCCGCGCCGACGGGCTGGCCGCCGGCAAGGACGGCAACGTGCACATGGCCGACTTCCGCCTCGGCTTGATCGCGATGGTGAGCCACCTGCCGGCGCTGATGCCGGTCGCCGTCGGCTGCGCCCTCGCGTTCAAGATCCGGCGCGAGCCGCGCGTGGCGGTGGCGTGGAGCGGCGACGGCGCCATGGCCCGCGGCGACGCCCACGAGGCCATGAACCTGGCCGGCGTGCACAAGCTCCCCGTCGTCTTCATCTGCGACAACAACCAGTACGCGTACTCGACGCCGAACCGGTCCTCGTTCGGCGTCGACCACCTCGCCGACCGGGCGGCGGCCTACGGGTTCGAGGGCGTCGTGGTCGACGGCACGGACGTGCTGACCGTGTACCGCGAGGCCCACACCGCGATCGAGCGGGCGCGCGACGGCGGCGGCCCGACGCTGCTCGAGCTGGTCACGCTGCGCATGGAGGGGCACGCCGTGCACGACGATGCCTTCTACGTCCCCCGCGAGCTGCTCGAGGCCTACGGGAAAAAGGACCCCATCGAGCGCTACCGGCGGTGGCTGAAGGAGCAGAATGTCCTCGACGAGGTGCGCGACGACGAGATCAACGTCGACGTGAAGCGGCTCCTGAACGACGCGATGAAGCGGGCCGAGGAGAGCCCGCTACCCGCGCCGGACGACCTGCTCACGGGCGTGTACGCAGAGCCCGAGGAGCTCGACACCCCCCACCACCGATAGCGAGGCCACGTGGCGACGAAGACGTACCTGCAGGCGATCTCGGAGGCGCTCCGCGAGGAGATGCGGCGCGACTCGCGCGTGTTTCTGATCGGTGAGGACATCGGCGTCTACGGCGGCGCGTTCAAGGTCACCCAGGGCTTCCAGCAGGAGTTCGGCGAGGATCGCGTGATCGACTCGCCGCTGTCCGAGACGGCGATCGTCGGCTCGTGCACCGGCGCCGCGCTCATGGGCATGCGGCCCGTGTGCGAGATGCAGTTCTCGGACTTCGTCTCGTGCGCGTTCGATCAGCTCGTCACCGTCGCCGCCAAGCAGCACTACCGCGTCGGGACGCCGGTGCCGATGGTCGTCCGCCTCCCGTCCGGCGGCGGGTTCTCGGGCGGGCCGTTCCACTCCCAGAACCCGGAGGGGTTCTTCGCCCACTGCCCGGGCCTCAAGATCGCCTGCCCGTCGACGCCCGCCGATGCGAAGGGGCTGCTGATCCAGGCGATCCGCGACCCCAACCCGGTGCTCTACTTCGAGCACAAGCACCTGTACCGCCGCATCAAGGGCGAGGTGCCCGACGGGGAGCACACGGTGGAGTTCGGGAAGGCCCGCGTCCACCGCGAGGGCACCGATCTGACGGTCGTCACGTACGGGGCGATGGTCTACACGGCCGAGGAGGCCGCCGACGCCGTGGCCGAGAAGGACGGCACGTCGGTCGAGATCGTCGATCTTCGCACGGTGACGCCGTGGGACCGGCAGGGCGTGCTGGAGTCGGTGGCGAAGACCAGCAAGGTGATCGTCCTGCACGAGGATACGCACACGTCGGGCTTCGGCGCCGAGATCGCCGCCACCATCGCCGAGGAGGCGTTCGAGCTCCTCGACGGCCCGGTCGTGCGCGTGACCGCCCCCGACACGCCGGTGCCGTTCTCGCCGCCGCTCGAGAAGGCGTTCCTGCCCCAGGTGGCCGACGTGGTCGCCGCGATCGAGAAGCTGTCCGCCTACTGATGAACCGGAGGAGCTGACCTCACATGGCCACTGGAACACTCGTCGACGTCGTCATGCCGCAGATGGGCGTGAGCGTGTCCGAGGGAACGATCACCCGCTGGGCGAAGGCCGCGGGCGAGACGATCGAGGCCGACGAGACCATCGTCGAGATCTCGACGGACAAGGTCGACACCGAGGTTCCCTCCCCCGCCACCGGCGTGGTGCGCGAGCTCTTCGCCGAGGAGGGCGACACGGTGCCCGTGAACACCCGCATCGCGGTGATCGACACCGGCGGCGAGGGCGGCGGTGGCGGCGACGCGCCCGCCGAGGCGCCGCAGGAGGCGCCGGCCGAGCCCCAGGC
>JBKPMQ010000129.1:0-3539 GCA_046732235.1 Actinomycetota bacterium | reverse complement strand
CGGTGAGGACGCCGCCGAGCAGCACGCCGACGGTGCCGCCGCCCGCGGCGACGAAGCCGAAGACGCCCATCGCCTTGGCGCGCTCGCCCGCCTCGGTGAACATGGTCATGATCAGCGACAGGGAGACGGCCGAGACGATCGCGCCGCCGAGGCCCTGCACCGCCCGCGCACCGATCAGGACGTGCTGGGAGGTGGCGAGGCCGCACGCGAGCGACGCCAGCGTGAAGAGCGCGATCCCATTGAGAAACAGCCGCCGATGCCCGAAGAGGTCGCCCAGGCGGCCGCCCAGGAGCAGGAACCCGCCGAAGGTCAGCAGGTACGCGTTCACGACCCACGCGAGCGACGTCTCGGAGAAGCCGAGATCCTGCCGGATCGACGGCAGGGCGACGTTCACGATGGTCGTGTCGAGCACGATCATGAGGCTGCCGCAGCAGAGCACGATCAAAGCCAGCCAGCGCCGGTTGCCCTCGACGCCGCTCATGATCGCGCTCCGGTGTTCGTGTGGATATGTGTCCGCATGGGTGCTGCTCCCTTGAAGGTGTTGGAGTCTGTCCCTAGAGACCTCGGGGAGCCCCGGAACTCATCGCACCGCACGGTAGCGACCGCACGCCCCGCGGCCGCCCGCCGGACCGTCAGGACATGATGGCCGGGGTGGCGGCCTCGACCTCTTCGTCGAAGACGCCGGTGCCCTCGACGTTCACGCGCGGGAGGGCGCGGTCGAGGAACCCGGGCAGGTACCAGCTGCGGCGGCCGAGCAGCTCCATCACCGACGGGACGAGCATGCAGCGGACGACCGTCGCGTCGAGCGCGATCGCGACGGCGAGCCCGATGCCGAACTGCTTCACCACCGGATCGCCGTTCAGGACGAAGCTGGAGAACACGAACACCATGACGAGCGCCGCCGACGTGATCACGCGGCCGGTTCGGGCGAGGCCCTCGACCACCGCCTCGCCGGCGTCGCCGGTGGCGTGGAAGCGCTCCTGGATCTGGCTGACGAGAAAGACCTCGTAGTCCATCGAGAGGCCGAACAGGATCGCGAACATGAGCAGCGGCGCGTAGCTCACGATCGGGATCGAGTGGGGCAGGCCGACGATGCCGACCCCGTGTCCCTCCTGGAAGATGAACGTGACGATGCCGTACGCGGCGCCCACCGAGAGCAGGGTCATCACCGCGGCCTTGATCGGGATCACCACCGAGTGGAACGCGAGCATGAGCACGATGAAGCTCAGGAGCACCACGATCGCGATCATCAACGGCAGCTTGGCGCTGATCTTCTCGGCCAGGTCGATGTAGCCGGCCGTCTGGCCGCCGACGTATACCGTCAGGTCGCTGCTCGAGACCGCCTTGGGGATGACCGTGTCGCGGAGGTTGTTCACCAGATCCTCGGTCTGGTTGGACGACGGCGACGTCTTCGCGACCGCGTTGAAGACGGCGCCCGTACCGGACGGATCGACCGTGGCGGGCGAGACCGACTGCACGTTGGAGGTCTTCGCGATGGCGTTCTGGAGGCTCGTCAGACGCGGGTCGGTGGTCGGGTCGCCGCCCGCCTGGGCGGGCTGCGCCGGCGTCGGGAACTTCACCGCGATGAGGAGCGGCCCGTTCGAGCCGGCGCCGAACCCGCTCGCCATCGCGTCGTACGACTGCCGTTGGGTCGTCGACTTCGGCAGCACGCTGTTGTCCTGCTGGCCCAGCCGCAGGTTGACGAGCGGGAACGCCAGCACGAGCAGGAGGACGGTGCTCCCGATCATGTACGGCCAGGGGTTGCGGCCGACGGCGCGCGCCATGCGCGCCCATCCGTGCGGCTGGTGGTCGTCGGGGTGCGTACGGCCGATGTGCACACGCAGCGAGTTGATGTGCTCGCCGAGCGCGGCGAGCAGTGCCGGCAGCAGGGTGATCGCCGCGAGCACCGAGACCGCCACGGCGATCGCCGCCGTGTAACCGAGGGTCGAGACGAGCGGGATTCCGGCCACGACCAGCGAGCAGAGCGCGATCACGACCGTCACGCCGGCGAACAGCACCGCGCCGCCCGAGGTGGCGGCCGCCCGGGCGATGGATTCGTGCATCTCGATCCCGTGCGCGAGCTGAAGCTTGTGCTTCGTGACGATGAAGAGCGAATAGTCGATGCCGACGCCGAGCCCGATCATCGTCGCCAGCGTGGGCGAGACCGTCGGCACGGCGGTGAGGTGGCTGATGGCGGTGATCAGGGCGAGCGTCGTGAGCAGGCCGAGGATCGCGGTGACGATCGGCAGCGCCATCGCGGTCACCGTCCCGAACGCGAGCACGAGGATCACGACCGCGGCGGCGATGCCGATCGCCTCGCTGCTCTCGGTCGACGGCCGGGAGAGCTTCTGGCCGACGTAGCCGCCGACGGACGGCTCGAGGCCCGCCTTCGCCGCCGGATCGGCGGCGTCGAGGATGTCCTGCGCGTCCTGGTCCGTCGTGCTGCCTGAGCCGGTGCTCAGCGTGACCGAGATGTAGGCGATCTTCCGGTCCTTGCTCACGAGCCCCTTGGCGCTCTGGTCGAGCGGGCTGACCACGCGGGTGACGTCGGGCAGCGCCTTCAGGTTCTTCACGGTGGCGTCGATGGCGCTCGTGCTGGCGGAGTCGCCGATCTGGCCGGAGCGGTCGACGAGGGTGAGCGGGATGCTGCCGTACGCCTGCTGGGGCAGCTTCTGCTGCAGCAGATCCGTTGCATTCGTCGAGCCCGTCCCCGGCAGCGTCAGGTTGTCGTTCCAGTTCTGGCCGAGCGACGCCGCCCACAGGTGCAGCCCGACCGCCACCACGAGCCAGGTCGCGATCACGATCCAGCGCCGGCGCACACTCCAGTTGCCGACCTCGTAGAGCGCCCGAGTCACGAGTCCCCCCTCACGGTCGCGCGAGGATACCAGGCACCGGATCGCCCAGATGGGACGATTCGGGCAGCCCGGCCAATCGCATCATTCTCAGGCTGAGGGTTAGACTTCCAGCGGCTCGAGCAGTCGATGCGGGGTGCGCAGCGCGACGGTCACCGGGTCGTCGCGGAAGGTCGTCCGCCCCTCCCTCGGCGCCGTCGAGATCTCGTCCGGGGCGGGCGTCACGCCGCATCGGGGACACGCGCCACGGCGGTCCAGGGCCGTGCCGCACGCGGTATGGCTGAAGATGCGGCCGCTCCGGGAACGGTGGCTGCTGCCCCAGATCAGGAGCGAGTACACGACCGGCCAGAGCTCGCGCCCGGCGGCGGTCAGGTCGTACAGGTGCCGGCCGGCGTGGTCGGGGTCCGGCGTGCGCTCGAGAATTCCGTGCTCGACCAGGCCGTTGAGGCGGTCGGAGAGCACCGCCCTGGGGATGTCGAGGTGGGCCTGGAGCTCGCCGAAGCGGCGGACGCCGTAGAAGGCGTCGCGGACGATGAGAAGCGTCCAGCGCTCGCCGACCACCTCGAGCGCGCGCGCGATCGAGCAGTCCTGGCGCCGGTAGTCCTTGCCGAGCATGTGGCGAAGTATAGACGTACCGGTTCGATCATCGAACTCATAGTGCTAGCATCGCGGTTCGTTCGCCGAACT
>JBKPMQ010000128.1:0-3519 GCA_046732235.1 Actinomycetota bacterium | reverse complement strand
GCCCCGGCCCATCCCGGTCGCCCGAAAGCACGACCGTTCGCGGCGCTGGGGACGCGGGCGTCGGCGTCGCTCCATGGCGGGTCGCGAGCCAGGTTGCCCCCGCGAGCGTGGCGGCAACGGCCACGAGACTCAGAGCTCGTCCCACCGATCTGCTACGCGGGCGGCTGCCGTCGGCGTCCCGCGCCGCGCCGCCCGATGCCGCGACTTGCGCGAAGCGCGCCGCCCGGTTCTACTACACCGGTCCGGTCCCTGACAGAGGAGCCTAGGAGAACGATGCAGTCTCGCCGACCCAACCGCCTGGTGATCGCTCTACCCCTGCTCGCCGCCCTCGCGCTCCCCGCAACGGCGACGGCCCAGCCGACGCTACGGCAAGCGCCGCCGAACCACCGGATCACCCGCAGCACGAGCACGAACTGGTCCGGCTACGCCGCGACGGGCACCCGGTTCACCTCGGTTTCCGCCACCTGGAAGCAGCCGGCGGCGACCTGCACGAGCGCGACCACCTACGCGAGCTTCTGGGTCGGCCTCGACGGGGATACGAGCAACACGGTCGAGCAGACGGGCACCGACGCCGACTGCTCCAGCGGCTCCCCCGTCTACTACGCCTGGTACGAGATGTACCCGCGCTTCCCGAAGAACCTGTCGCTCGCGATCCACCCCGGCGACACGATCCACGCCTCGGTGACGACCAGCGGCAACGGTACCTTCACGCTCACCATCTCCAACCGCACGACGGGCGGCAGCTTCACCACCAATCAGCGGCTGAAGAGCGCCAAGCTCTCGTCGGCAGAGGTGATCGCCGAGGCGCCGTCAAGCTCGGGCGGCGTGCTTCCGCTCACCAACTTCGGCACGGTCGGGTTCAGCGCCGCAACGGTCAACGGACAGGCGATCGGCAACTTCAACCCCGACCGGATCACGATGGTCGCGCCGGATGGGACGGTGAAGGCGAGCCCGAGCTCGCTCTCGGGCGGTACCGCCTTCTCCGTCGCCTGGAAGCACTCCTGACGGCCGGCTGCAGAGGCCCGGCGCCTACCCCGAGGGGAACCCACGCGGCCGGCCGCGGACCGGTCCGGTCGTCGTGGCCTCGTTGAAGCTGCGACAGTAGGCCGGGAACGATCGAGAACGAGTCGAAGCCCTCTTCGACGAGTTCCAGGATCGACGGCTTCGTAGCGGTGAGTGTGTCCACCACCACGCCGGAGCAGGAGCGCGAGGTTGTGCCGTGCACCTGGGGCAGGATCACCGAGCTGTTCGTCCGCGAGGCGTTCCGCGGTCAGGGGATCGGGACGGCGCTCATGGCGCGCGCGGAAGCCTTCTGCCGTGATCGCGGGTGCGCCACCGCCAGGGTCGAGGTCTTCCCCCGAACGTGGCCGCCCATCGGTTTCTATCGGGAGCTCGGGTACGCGGATCGAGACATCGACCTGATCAAGCTCCTGTAGGCCGTCCGTTGTCGGCCGGCTCAGGCCCTCGCGACGAGCGGCGCGACACGCTCCTGAAACAGGTGCAGCTGTCGCAGCTCGTCATGGATCGGCCAGAGGAGGACGTGTTGCGCCCCCGCCCGTGCGAACGCCGCGAGCCGCTCGGCGCACACCTCGGGCGCCCCGATCGGCAGCGACAGCGTGCGCAGCTGATCGCTGGATCGGCGCAACATCGGCGAGAGCACCTCACCCAGGATCCGGTCCGCACGGGCGCGATCGTCGGTGATGTGGAGCCAGGTGGTCGCGAGCACGTTGCCGAAGGCGTCGTGAGGGCGGCGCTCGTGCTCCAGCAGATCCCGGAGGCGGCGGACAGCTGCCTCGAAGCGGTCGGGGCTCGTGTTGTACGCGGAGGCCACCCAGCCGTCGCCATGCCGGGCGGCGCGGCGCAACCCCGCCGGCGAGCCCCAGGTCGCGATCCAGATCGGAACGCGGCGCGACGATCGGGCTTCAGGGAAGGCCCCGGGAGCCGAGTAGAACCGGCCGTCGTAGGCCGGAGCGCCGCCGAGCAGCGCGCGCACCGCCTGGACGGCGTCGTCGAACCGCCGCCAGCGCTCCTCGAAGGGCACTCCGACGGCGGTGTAGTCCTGAGGCGACGAGCCGGGCCCCAGGCCGGCGACCAGTCGCCCCTCTGAGAGCACATCGATCGCGGCGAGCGCCTTCGCCAGGGATGCCGGTCCGCGGACGACCGGGAGGCTCACGGTCGTGGCCAGCGTCAGATCCGCCGACACGTCGATCACCGCGGCGAGCGCCGTCAGACCGTCCAGCCACGGGCGTGGATACACCAGGTGGTCGTTCGCCGAGAGCCAGCGGTATCCGAGCGACGCGGCAGCGTGCGCGTAGGCCTTGAGGTCTCGGAGCGTCGGATCGCGATCGAACGCGATCAGGGGCAGGTGCGCTCCGTACTCCACGCCGCGTGATCGTAACAAGCCCGCTCCGTGCCACCCGGATTGCAGGAAGCGCCCTCATCCGGCCGAACATGTCAAGCATGGCGTCGGCACTCCCCGATGGCATGGAGCGCAAGCGCTCCGGCGACCGCCCTCAGCCTGACTTCGCGGCCTGGGTGCGCCGCGGGATCCTCGTCATCCCGGCTGTCCTCGTGATCCTGGGGCTCGCGAACACGTTCGGGCAGCGGCCGACGGTGTCGGAGGCGAGCTCGGGCGCGGCCGGCCTCAGCGTCGAGGCGCCTGCCGACCTGCGCGGCGGCCTCATGTTCCAGGTGCGGATCCAGATTTTCGCCCACCGCCGGCTCGTGCACCCGACGCTCATCTTCTCGCACGGGTGGTTCGAGTCGATGACCGAGAACTCCATCAATCCGCAGGCGTCCACGGAGACCAGCTTCAACGACCGGCCGACGTTCGTGTTCCCGCCGATCGCCGCCGGGCGTCGTGCCACCTACTGGTTCCAGTTCCAGGTGAACCCGACGAACGTGGGCTGGCGACGCAACGAGACCGTCACCCTCGCGGACGGCCAGACGACCCTGGCGACCGTCGAGCGCACAGTCACGATCTATCCCTAGCCATGGACCTCGTCCTCCGTGCAATCGCCGTCTTCGCCTTCATCTATCTGCTCACGCGCGTGGTGGGGCGGCGCGAGCTCGGCTCCTCCGAGCCGTTCGACATCATCCTCCTGGTGGTGCTCGGCGACCTCGTCCAGCAGGGCGTCACGCAGAGCGACAACTCGGTCACCGGCGCGATCCTCGTCATCAGCACCTTCACGGTCCTGACCGTCTTCGTGTCGTTCGTGAGCGTGAAGGTGCCGCCTCTGCGGCCCGTGCTGGACGGCGACCCGCTGATCCTGGTCGAGAACGGCAAGCCGAACACCGCCAACCTGAAGCGTCAGCGGCTCGATCTGGGCGAGGTGCTCGCCGAGGCCCGCCTGAAGCAGGTGACGCGGCTCGAGGACATCCAGTGGGCCATCCTCGAGAGCTCGGGCCAGATCAGCATCATCCCCGCCTGAGCACGACTCTCCGCGCAACTGCGTATGCGGGAGCAGGGTGAATTACCGGTGCCAGGCACCGGGATTCACCCGCCGCTTGGCGCTTGAC
>JBKPMQ010000127.1:0-5693 GCA_046732235.1 Actinomycetota bacterium | reverse complement strand
CTGGTACGCGGGCCGGTACGAGTTTGTGAGCTACAGCGCGCTCTACTACCCGCTCGCCGCCCAGACGGGCGAGCTGCCGGTGCTGGCCGGCGCGGCAGCGTCTCTGGCGGCGTGCTTCGCCGCGCTCTCGCGGCGGGAGTGGGGGCCGGCCGCGCGCGGCCCCGCCGTCGCGTTCGCCTGTACGACGACGTTCGTCCTGATCGTCTCCGGGTCGTACCCGTTCACGGCCGGCGCGGCCTGCGCGGCGGCCGCGATCCTGGCGCTCCAGCGCGGCCGCCGGGGCCTCTTCTGCCTGGCGGTCGTGGCGACGCTCGGCTTCTCGCCGCTCGCCTTCGCGGTCCTGCTCGCGCTTCTGGCGGGGGTGCTGCTGGGCCACCCCGAGCCGATCAACGCCGCCCGCCGCCACTGGGCGGCGCTTGCGATCGTCGTCGTCGCCGTGCTCGCCGGCGTCTTCCTGCAGCGCGCGTTCCCGAGCGGCGGCATCTACCCGTACAACATCACCGACGCCCTGGTCGTCGTGCTCTTCTCGCTCGCCGGCCTCTACGTGACGGGGAGGAGCCCGCGCGCCCGCTCGCTGCGCATGCTCTTCGTCGCCTACCTGATCCTGAACCTGTGCGCGTTCCTGTTCAAGAGCCCGGTCGGCTCGAACGCGACCCGGCTCTTCGCCGTCGCCGGCGCGCCGCTCCTGTGGCTGGCCGCGAACGTGAGCCGCCAGCGCTCGCAGGTGATCGTGTTCCCGATCCTGGCCGCGACCGCGGCGCTCCAGGTGGGCCCGTGGATCCGGGACGCCTACTCCGCCTGGGGCAACCCGGCGGCGTCTGCCGCCTACTGGCGCCCGGCCATCGACTACCTGCGCGCCCGCGGCGACGACCAGCACCGGGTGGAGGCCGTTGCGACCTGGGGGCACTGGGAGGCCTACTACCTGGCCCGGGCCGGCTTCCCGCTCGCGCGCGGCTGGTTCCGGCAGGACGACTTCCCCGAGAACCGGGTGCTCTACGACGACCACCACCTGACCGCGGGCAGGTACGACCGATGGCTGCGGGTGCTCGGCGTGCGCTACGTCGTCCTGCCCGACACGACCCTCGACTACAGCGCGGCGGCAGAAGCCCGGCTGCTGCGCTCGGGCGACTCGGGGCTGCGGCTCGTCTGGAGCTCGCAGCACCTGGAGATCTACGAGCTGCCCGCCGCGGCGCCGATCGTGTCCGCGCCGCCGGGGAGCCGGCCGGCGATGCTGATCCGGCTCGGTCACGAGGGCATCAGCTTCCTGGCCCCGGAGCCCGGGCGCTACCTCGTCCGCGTCCGCTACAGCCCGTACTGGCAGCCGCACGCGCCCGACGCCTGCGTCGCCCGCGGGGCCGACGGGATGACCGAGGTCACCACGGCCTACCCCGGCGTCGTCGACCTCGGTCTGGCACCGTCGCTCGCGAGCGTCGCGGACGCGATGACGAGCAGCCGCCCGGACTGCTGACGCCGACCCCGGCCTCCGCGGAGCGCACCGACGCGATAGAATGGCTGGCCCGCGTCGAGGACGGAATGCCGAGCACGGTCGAGGATACCGCGAGCTGCGCGCTTTGCCGCCGCCATCTTCTGGTGGGCGAGCCCGCGCGCCTGTACCAGGATCCCCAGTCCAAGCGGTTCGCAAAGGTGTGCCCGCTCTGCTACGAGCGCGCCGACCGGCGCGGGTGGCGGGCGGAGGGACGGCCGATCGTGGCCGTCCATGCGAACCCGCCCTCCGATCACCTGCTGCGCGAGCGCGAGTCGCTGATCGACCGCCTGCGCGGCCAGCTGCAGTCGGTCGAGTTCGACCTCGACCGGGTGCGGTCGGCGCTGGCCAAGGCCGAGCAGCAGGCGGCCGAGCTGCGCGGCATCAAGCGTGAGCTGAAGGACCTCCAGGGCGAGGTGCGCAAGCACGAGCGCGAGGTGCGCTCGCTCCAGGACGAGAAGCGCCGCGCCGACGAGCGCGCCGCCCAGGCCGAGGCGGCGCACAAGTCGGAGATCGCCCGCCACCACGCCGTCGCCGCGGCGCTGGACGAGCGGGCGGCCGAGATGGCCCGGTTCGAGCAGGTGCGGCAGCAGCTCGAGCAGGAGCTCGAGTCGGAGCGCGCCCGCTACGCGGAGCTGGCCGAAGCCCGGCGCAAGGAGTCCGACGCCCGCCACGTCCGCCGGCTGGCGCTCGAGGCGTTCAACCGCTCCGAGCACGTCGAGCGCGTCGTCGCCATCGCCCGCAGCCTGGGCGATCCGATCGTGAACGTCCAGTGCGACGGCTTCGAGCTGCCGCGGCCGGTGAAGATCACGGTCGTGTGGGACATCTCCTGGTACGAGTACGTCGTCCGGCTCGACCTGCTCGAGCGCAGCGTCACGGTCGAGGAGACCCGCCGCGGCGACGACCCGCGCGAGCTCCCCGCGAAGCAGCTCGAGCCGAACGGGGTGCTGCGGGCCGACCGGATCGTGCTCGCGATGCAGGCCTACGGCGTCGGCCAGAGCACCGCGACGGGGCGCTAGCAACCATCTAGCGGCGCCGTCTCCGCTTCGACGGGCCCGTTCCGGCGCCGGACTCCGCGGGTTTCGGCTTCGCCGATCCGCCCGTAGGCGTGGTCCACACCGCCTTGCCGGTCTGCGCGCGGATCACGGCCAGCAGCGCCTCCTCGTCGGCGGTGCGCAGGAACTCGGCCGCGGTCGGGTCGACGTCCGTGAGCGTGATCGCGAGCAGCTCGCCGCGGCGGCCGTACTCGGCCACCGCCTGGGGCGAGAGGCGGCGGCTGCGGGCCGTGCGACCATCGCGCAGGCGCACGAAGCCGGAGCGCGACTCGGGGTCGTAGCGCATGTTGAGCATGCCCGCACCTTACAGATCGGCCGGCCAGGCCGAAGGGGGCGCGCGCCGCTCGTTCAGCGCCACCCACCAGCGGATCGTGAGCAGGCCGAACACGAAGCCGCCGATGTGTGCGAAATAGGCGACGCCGCCGCCCGCGCTCCCCACCTGCACCGCCCCGGCCGAGTAGATCTGCAGTGCGATCCAGCCGACGAGGAAGAGGACTGCGGGCAGCGGGAAGAAGAAGATCGGCGGGACGTAGGTGATCACCGACGCCCGCGGGTAGAGCACGAGGTAGCCGCCCAGCACCGCGGCGATCGCACCCGAAGCGCCGATGTTGGGCACGTCAGAGCTCGGGCCGGTGAGGAACTGGAGCGCCGCCGCCGCGACCCCGCCGAGCAGGTAGAAGATTAGGAAGCGGCGCCGGCCGACCCGGTCCTCGATGTTGTTCCCGAAGATCCACAGGAACAGCATGTTGCCCAGCACGTGCTCCCAGCTCCCGTGCATGAACATGCTGGTCAGGACGCTCGCGAGCACCGGCACATGGTGGACGCGGGCGTACACCGGCCGGTTGTCCTCGAATCCGAGCAGCACCGAGTCGTCGCCGTGCGGGCACGTCTCGCGCACCTCGCACGGGACGAAGCCGAACTCGGCGGTGACGGCGGTGAACCCCGGCACGGAGAGCGGCACGCCGAGGTTCGTCGGCAGCCGCTCGCTGGGCGCGTTCTGGGCCCACACGAAGATCGCCAGGTTGGCGACGATCAGCGCGACCGTCAGGACGGGGAGGCGCCGGGTGGGGACGTTGTCCTTGAGCGGGATCATCCCGGCCGGTGCAGGGCGGCGACCGCGTCGGGTCGCGACGCCCTGGCGGCGGCGATGCGCTCCTCGGCCAGCCGGTCGGCTGCGACGTGGGGGGCGATGCCGTCCCGGCGCGAACGCTCGAAGACCGAGGTGAGCGTGTCGGCGATCCGCTCGACGCTCGTGCGTGCCCGCTCGGCGTCGTAGGGGCGGCCGAGCTCCTCGGCGATGTTGATGACTCCTCCGGCGTTGATCACGAAATCGGGTGCGTACACGATGCTGCGGCGGTGCAGCACGTCTCCCATCGAGCTGTCCAGGAGCTGGTTGTTGGCGGCGCCGGCGATCACGCGGCAGCGCAGCTCGCCGACCGTCTCCGGACGGATGACTGCCCCGAGCGCGCACGGCGCGAACACGTCGCAGTCCTGGCGGTGGATCTCGTCGGGCGGGCAGGCGGCCGCGCCGAGGGCGGCGAGCTCCTCGACCCGCTCCGGGTAGATGTCCGAGACGGTGACCTCGGCGCCCGCGTCCAGCAGGTGGCGGACGAGGCCGGCGCCGACATGGCCCGCCCCCTGCACGGCGACCCGGATCCCGCGCAGATCGTCGCCGAGGCCGGCCTCGGCGGCGGCCGCGCGCATGCCGCAGAAGACGCCCCAGGCGGTCATCGGCGAGGGGTCGCCGGAGCCGCCGCGGGTGATCGGAAGGCCGGTGATGTGATCCGTCTCGAGCGCGACCAGCTCGGCGTCGTCCGTGCTCGTGCCGACGTCCTCGGCCGCCAGGTAGCGGCCGCCGAGCGAGTCGACGAACCGGCCCAGCGCGCGGAAGAGGAGCGGCGTCTTGTCGGTGCGGGGATCGCCGAGCACGACGGTCTTCCCGCCGCCGAGGTCGAGGCCGGCGACCGCGTTCTTGTAGGTCATCCCGCGGGAGAGCCGCAGGACGTCGGTCAGGGCGGCCTCGTCGGAGGAGTAGCGCCACATCCGGATCCCGCCGAGCGCCGGGCCGAGCGTCGTGTCGTGGACGGCGATGATCGCGCGCAGCCCCGCCTCGGGCTCATGGCACACGACCACCTGCTCGTGCTCGTGGAAGAGCTGCACGAGGCGCGAGTATATCCAGGCGTTTCGCGCTGACTCCCCCTGCGAGGGCGGTCTGGCCGGCCGAGCCGGCCAGACCCTCGTCCGCCTACCTGATGCTGAACTTGTAGGTGATCCAGGTGCCGTCGTTCAGCGGGATCTTGTACGTGTACGCGACACCCGAGGCCAGGTTGTTCGTGGACTGGTTGTAGATCCACTGCTGTCCGCTGGGATCCCACCGGAAGGACGTGTCCGGCGTGGTGGAGTAGACGCTCTCGTCGATGCCCCCGGCGCCGGCCGACTTGGAGACGAGAACCGGGGCCGCCGGGTTGCCGGTGACGACGCCGGCGGTGCCGATCGACGCTCCGTTCGCATCGCACACCCGGAACTTCACGGGCACGGTGCTGCCCTTCTTGAAGACGCTCGAGCCGTCGGCATTGACCGGCTGCAGGACCGTCCGGCCGGCAGATCCGGCGCAGGTGCCGGTGGCGTAGCCGACGGTGAGCGCCCCGTTCACCAGCGTCACGTCGTAGTTCCCGAGCATGGACGGGCTCGAGTCGACCGCCGCAGGGACGATGGCGTACGTGCCGACCGGGCTTCCGACGGTCGCGGAGGTGCTGTAGGTGGCGGTGATCGCATCGCCGTTCCTCAGGCCGCTGATGTTCCCGGTGAGCACGGGGTTGGCGGCGTTCAGCACCTTCGACTTGTCGTCGGCGGTGATGGTGAGCGGAGCCTTCGTGACCGTCAGCGATCCGTTCACGAGCGTGACCGAGTAGTTGTCGAGGCTGGCGCCGGGGCCGGCCGCGATATGCGCTGTGATCGTGTAGCTGCCGACGCCGCTGGCCGCCGTTGCTGCCGTGTCGTACGAGTCGACCAGCTGGTCGCCGTTCTTGGCGCCGGTGATGGTGCCGGTGAAGGCCGGGTTGGCGTCGCCGTAGGTCTTGGTCTTGTCGTCGGCCTTGACCGTCAGCGGTGCCTTGGTCACGGTCAGGGTGCCGTCGACGAGGTTGACGTCGTAG
>JBKPMQ010000126.1:0-11224 GCA_046732235.1 Actinomycetota bacterium | reverse complement strand
TGCTCCTCCCATAACCACCGTCGCAGTCGCAAGCGCCTGCCGGCACCTCCTCGAGCCCACGTAACCATTGCGAGTCTCGGGTGCGGTGACATCACCCCGATCGGTCGAACGCGACGTTCCGGCCTGGACACAAAGGGGGGTGGTCCCCATGCCCAGCCACCCCGGTCAGACCAACCGCTACCACGCCGCCCGCGGCGAGATCCTCGCCCACACCGGCCCCCACCGAGGGTGACCACCATCTTGGCGGCGATTAGGCTCGCAACCACATAGCGGGATCGAGATCGCCGCCCTCGTCGTGAATCTGGCCATCGCGCGCGCCACCGCTGCGGCCGCAGGTCGCCGCGTGGCGAGCTGACAAGCTCAGCAGCCAAGAGGCCGCAGCGCGACGCGAGCCCTACGTCGACGCTGGCAATCCACGCTTCAACCGGGTAGAGCACACGATCACCGTCCCGCTCACGAACCTCGGCCTCGGGCCGGCCCGGACGATCGCGATGCGCTTCATCAGCGGCGGGCACGAGGTCACCAGCAACCTCCGCGCCGGCCTCGCGCTGACGGAGTCCGACGAGTGGACGCTGCCAGCGATCATGTGGGACGACGAGCTCCCGGACATCCTCTCGCTCCAGATCGAAGGCGTGTGCACGAATGCTTCTCGGCGAGCACCGGCCGGTCTACCCGTGGGGCGGCCCCGACCCGTTACCGCCGCCGTCCTATAGCGGCAACGCCGACGACGTGGACGCCGACGCAATGGCGCAAGAGGCGCTCGAGCGGGACATCCGCTACAGCCTCCGTGTCCTTCGCAACCGTACGCGGACCCAGTACGCCGCGGCCGCGTATGCCCTTGTGTGGGCGGAGTTCTGGCGTCGTGTGCCGCGCGACGGGCGAGAATCAACCCACGAGGAGAATCGCGCGACGCCAGCGGGATCGGCTCGATCGCGCGAAGCATCAGCAGCCTCGACCTGGAACCGCGCGGATGGTCTCGTGACCAGGCTCGTCGTCGCGCGGGTTCGGGGTGTTGCAGTTCGGGCACAGGTCGCCGTTTGCTGCGGTCCGACGCTTCGCGAGCGGCGCCTAATGTGGAGCATCTCCGGCTGCGGTCGCGGCCTCGGTGGGCCGCGAGCGGAGCCTGCTAGGCGACCTGATTCTCGAGCCGGCTGAGGATATGGGAGATCTGGTTCGCCGCGTACGGGGAGAGGTCGATGAAGGCGCAGCCGAGGTCGACGTTGGCCGCGTAGGCGCCGGCCCGCATGACCCGGATGTCGGTCTCGAGTCGCGCACCGAGAGAGTGCAAGTTGAGTCGGAACCGGTCTCTGGGACGCGGGCGTGGATCGGAGGTGCGAAGGCGGATGCCGGTGTCGGAGATATCGAGGATGGTGGCGGGCAGGGTGTCCCCGTCGACGATCCGGTCGCAGGAAACGGCGGTGAGCGCCGCGGGGAGGGCGATCGATCGGCGGGGGTGGCCTCGCCGGGCTCCATCGTCGCGCACACCTGTGACCCGAAGTTGCAGGCGAGCACGCCGCTCGGAGTGATAGACCGCGTCCTCGACGAGGACGGTCGCGACCACGGGCGTGTCGCCGAAACGTGTTCGCCAGAGAAAGCTCATACCCGCGCGAACGGCGAGGCGTGGCGCGCTCGCGGTGATCGTGGGGCCATCCGCCTCGATTGTCCAGATCTCGATCGTCTCGCCAGTCTGCGAGCGAAGGTCACAGGCGGACGCGGCAACCAGGGCGGCGGCGACCGCCGGAAGGCGGGGGTCGTTGTCGGGCTCTGCGTCCATTGGAGGCATCTGGTACCGAGAGTTGAGGGTCAGGCCGCCCGGGGGATCCGCGTGCGGCGGTGAGATGGGTCACCATGGAGCCGGCCGTGCGCGCGCAGCAGCTGATCAATGATCCGCCTGCCCGCCTCGTCGGTGGCATCGATCCGGCAGCCCGTGCGGTGGCGCCCGAAGCTGGCGGGTTGCGTGTGGAGCGCGATCAGGGTGCAGCGCAGTACGTCGGGGCCGATTTGGCTTGCCATCTCAAGGCGGTCGCCAGGCTCGAGCTCGAAGGATCGATCGGTGATGACGCCGACGCCTGCGGCGGAAACGTCGACGAGCTTGCCCTCGAGCTGAACCGGCTCGGCGTGGCGTGACATCAGGCGCAGGAGGCACAGCTCGTTGATCGCGGCGCGCGGCCTGGAGCGAAAAGGCTTTCGCCGCTCCACCCGTAGCACCGACAGTTCCACGGTCACATCAGTTCCGTTTCGAAAGAAGTGATCCGCGACCTCACAGATCACGTCGAATCCGCCGCCGTCGGGATGATTGACGGGCAGGACGAGATGCATGCGCTCCTGGACGTCGACGCTCGCCATCCGCGCCGAGATCGTGCTGCGCTCGGTCGCCGATTCGAGCGTGACGCAGAAGCTGCCGCCCGAGATGCCCCACCCGCGCAGATCAGCCGGCGGGCGGGGCAGCACATTGCGGGCTAACTGGAGCTGGAGCTCGTCCACCAGGCGTTCCGGTTAGGCGGCCAGGTCGTCGACCTGCGGCCGGGGCGGCGTGAGCTGCTGGCGCGCGCGCTCGAGCGATTCCGCGATTGCCGACTGCATCGCGATTGCGCTTTCGATCGTGCGCTGAGCCTCGGCGCGGTCGCGATCCGCCTCTGCGCGTGCATTCGCGGCATACTCATCCGCGGTCGCGCGCGCCTGGGCGACCTCCGCGGCACACTCGGACCGAGCCTGCTTCAGCTCCTTGTCCAGCTCCCGCCGTTCCTTGTCACGCTGGCGCTCGGCGGCCTTGCGTGCCCGCGCAATCTCCGCATTCGTGGAGTCGGTCAGGGCGGCGGCCTCGGCGGACGCGTCCCGCAAGATCTGCTCGCAGCGGTTCTCCATCTCCTGCGCCTGGCGCTCGGTCGCAAGCTTCATCGCACCAACTTCGTTCTCGATGAAGCTGCGCAGGCTCGCCAGGGTGTCCGCAGTGCGGTCGACGGCACCGACCAGCACGTCCAGATCGAGCATGGCCGCTGACGGCACCTGCCAAGTGACGACGGGAGGGTCATGTGCGAAGGCGCCGTCGTCATCGGCGTCGTCCTGCGCGACGACCGGCTCGCCCAGACGCTCGCCGTCGGTAAGAGCTGAATCCTCCTCGTCCGCCTCGCGCTTGCCATCTTCGACAGCCGGCGCAACGGCCGTCGCGGCGGCCAGGTCGCAGAAGAAGGCGTCGACCTCCTCGGGCGCGTAGCCCACATCAACCACCTCGAAGTTGGCGGGAGTAACCAAGTCAGTCGCGTCTTGGCCGGCCTCGACGCGCTCAGCGACCGCACTAAGCATCGAGTCAACCTCTGCAGGGTTGTAGCCAGTTGGGAGAAGCGAGAAGCTCGCGTTGCGAATCGTCTCAGGGCTCATGGGGTCACTCCTTGGAAAACGGGGGCTGCTAACGTCATCGGACGTCCAGGACGGGTCTTTAGCGAATCGTCGTCTGAACGCGCCGCCGCCGATTACGCGGCGGCTCACAGCTCGCGGACACGCAATACGCGGTGGCCAACGAAGCGTTGGGCGCACGTCTCCGCCGCACGCTCCGTCGACTCTGCGATGACGAAGCGCGGAACCAGTTTCGGATCGCGCCCAGATGCGGGAACGATCAGCCAAACAAGATATGGACGGGAGCACGGCATGCCCGAGTCATCGTCGCCACACCGGCCACGGCAATCCCGCTTTTGGGGGATGGAGCCATTTGCTCGCCGGATCGATGCCGCCGCCTCAACCACCCACGCGGCGCGCGGCGGAGCAGCGTTGATGCGGATCGGCGGCGACCGGGGTCGATCTCCCCGCCGCCGACCCGACGTGTGGAGCCCGGGTGGCTCCCCATCCCAAGGTCGCGATCGACGCCGGACAGCTCGGCCTGCAGTAGGCGAGATCGGGTTCGGGAACGACACCCGTGACGTCGGCGAGGGACGCCTGTGCGATGGCGCCTGTGGGCTTATCGAGGCTCCGGCGACGGCGACGGTTCCCCGAGGGCATCCCGTCGATCATGGGCGCCGCGGCGGCGGCGTTGGTAGCGGAAACCTGAACTTCCTCGGACTGAGCCGCCCGTCGATTCCCAGGTCGACGTGGCCGTGTTCCTGTCGCCCTCGGCACCGCTCAGATGGGACAGTTCGCGCGGACGTTTCGGCCGTGCCGGGATCTCGGCTGCGGCAACGCCGCCCGCGACTGTGCCGAACACCAGGATCCGCTTGGTACCCGGTCAACAGTCGCCGCACCGCCACGGTTTCCCGGCACGAGTGCGCGATAGATGCTCTCGGCGAGGTTCCGCTCTCGAGCCCTCAACGTCGAGCTCAATCCGGATTGGCCGACATACGTCGCCCAGCTCTCCGCGATCACGGATACCGCAACTGCGCCGATCACTAGGTCGCGAGCCGCGCGTTCATCTTGGATGAACAGCCCACCGTCCCAGTCTCGCATCCCGGATCGGCAAGGCCGCCTTCACGCATGGCGACGCCGCGCGCACGCTCGGCGTCGTGGCGGGATAAGATCGTGAAGCCCGCAACCGACAGGAGGGATCAAGATGCACGCAGTCGTGGTCCAGGTAACGATTAACGACCCGGAGGGAAGCGAGGCGGCGCTTCGCGAACAGGTTACCCCTCGAGTTGCGCAGGCGCCCGGTTTCGTCGCTGGTTACTGGACCCGGAAGGACAACAGCGGGATCTCGATGACGGTCTGGCAGTCTGAAGAGGCGGCGAAGGCGGCAAGCGAGATGGTCCGGTCGGTGGCCCCGCAGGGGGTGAACGTCGACAGCGTCGAGGTTCGCGAGGTGGTCGCCAGCGCTTGACCGCGTCGCCTCCGCGTGGCAACCACCGTTGGCGGGGGCGTGCGCGCGGATTAGCGGCCGAGCGGCGACAGGTCCCGCAGCTGCGGACTCGTCCCGGGCCGGGGCGCGACCGGCGGGGCGGTCCCGATCGCCTGGACAGCGTGGATCCGCGCGAGCTCAGCGGCATACACCAGTTCCGCGAGCCCCATGCCGGGCATCGCCACCTGATCCGGCAGTTCGGGGGTGGGTTCAGGCTTCTGCGCGCTCATCCTGCGGCTCCCGTATCGACTCACGGTGCTCCGTGCTGAAGCGCAGCTCCGCCAGCTGGCTCGTGAGGTCCTCGATCATGGCGGCTTCGTGTTCACTGAGCATACTTCCAAGTTGCAGGATGTCCTCGTCGTTCAGGTACCTCACGCCTGCGTCAGAGATGATTGCGAGATCCGTGTCGCGTCCGACGCCGGGCGCGGCCTCCGATCGGCGCTTCGAGGCGTAGGCACGGAAGACTGCCTCCTCGAGCGTTGCGGAGGCGTCGTGCCGGAATCCGATGAATGACTGCAGAGCGTGGAGCGCGCCGCTGCCGACGGCCGCGTGTCCGATGATGTCGTGGCACCGGACCTGGTTCGGGTTCGTGATCGAGTAGATGTGCGACCCCGTCCCGTCCACACCCCCGAGGAGCAGCTCGACTCCCAGGTTGAACTGCGAAAGGTACTGATCCAGGCCGACCACGATCTGGGGATTGAACGCGGAGTGGCCGGCGTAGTACGACCCGAAATCGAGGCCCCGCGGCACCAGGAGCTGGATCTCCATCTCGTGCTGGCGCGTCGCCTGGTACTGCTGTCCCAACTCCGTCGCGATGGCGTGGATCGACGGCGTGGTGCCGGCGATCTGGGTGGAGACATTCTGGGCAAGCGTGGTGCCTATCAGGGTGTCCCCGGCGACCATCACCATCGCGTGCGTGGTCGCCGGGGCCATCTTCGGGACGGTGTGCTCGAACTCGATGATGCCGCCGAAGGTCACCATCCGGTCCGCCGCCACAACCACCGTGCGTCCGTGTTCGCAGAGCGCCGCCAGGCAGACCGTCATCGCGCGGCCAGCTTACATGGGATCTGAACACCGCCGCCGTGCCGCGCGGCGGTGTTGCTCCGCCCCGTGGAGCTGCCACGAGACGGAGCGTGCCCCCGTACCGCTACGCGCCCGCGTGGTACTGGAGGTTGCCGTCCTGGATGGCGCCCACGTCCTTGATGAAGGGAGCGTGGGAGGCATTCGGATCGGTGTAGCTCCACCAGACCCGGGCGATGTCCTTGCGGGCACCGGGCTCGGCGCGATCGACGAACTTCGCCTTCAGGTAGACCGTGGCCCCGTCCTGATCGGTGCACGTAGCCGTCACGCGAGGCTTCGGCAGCCCCTCGCTGCTGGTCTCCAGCCGCCAGGACGTGTAGCCGTCGCAGTGGGCGCGGAAGCTGCCGTCGGATGAGATGTACTCCAGCTGACCGGACAGGTCGCTCTTGGCGTTGAAGCCGAGCGTCGCCCCCTCGTGGGTCTTGCCGTTGCCGTTGACCTGGCTGAACGGCGCGCTCGCGAAGGCGCTCGACGCGCCGGCTCCGGCGATCGTCAGCGCGGCGATCGTCGCGGCCGCGATGGTCCTCACTCGCATAGTGTGTCCTCCTCGTCCAGTGGATAGACCGGAACGCCCGGGACAGGCCGGCACGGGCCTGCTTCGAGCGCTCCGGTTCGAGCATACGGCGAGTTTGACGAGAACGCCATCGTTTATTGGCAAATCGGCCAGGCGTCCTCGGGCCGTCATGGCTCGATGGCCATGAACCAGGCCCGGGTACCAGGAACCAGTGGAAGCCCGCCGGGCGACGATCGCCGGAATGGACGGCTACGCCCGGACGGATGGCTCGGGTCCGCCGGTCGTGCTCGTGCACGGGCTGGCCGTCTCGAGCCTGTACTTCCTGCCGCTGATCCGGGAGCTCGCGCGTACGCGCGCCGTGCTGGCACCCGACTTCCCCGGATACGGGCGCAGCGCGACGCCATCGCGGCCGCTCGACATCCCGGAGCTGGCGGACGCGCTCGACGAGTGGCTCGAGCTGGCCGGGGCCGCACCCGTGCCGCTGGTCGCGAACTCGCTCGGCTGCCAGGTGGCGGTCGACCTCGCCGTGCGCCGTCCGCAGCGCGTGTCCCGGCTCGTCCTCCTCGGCCCGACCATGGATCCTGCCGCGCCGACGATCCTGCGGCAGGCAGCGCGGCTCGCGCTCGACACCCTCCGCGAACCACCCGGAATCTGGTTGACGGAGACGATCGATTACCTGCGGATGGGGCCTCGGCGCACGATCGCCACGGCGCGACGTGCGCTGGCCGACCCCTTCGCCGAGAAGGCCCGGCGCGTTCCGCATCCGGCGCTCGTGGTCAGGGGCGGGCGCGACGCGATCGTCTCGCAGGAGTGGGCGGAGCGAGTCGCGCAGCTGCTACCCGACGGGCGCCTGGCCGTGATCGCCGGCGCGCCGCACGCCGCCCACTGGGCTGCGGCGGCGGAGGTCGCCCGGGTCGTCGAGGAATTCCTCTAGGGCGGCCGTGAACATCCGCGGCCGCTCGACCATCGGCACGTGGCCGGTGTGGGGCAGGAGCACGAGGCGGGCGTGGGGGATCGCACGCCGCCATTCGCCGGCGAGCCCGGCGGGGACAAGCGAGTCGCGCTCCCCCCACACGACGAGCGTCGGAACCTGCACCTCGCGCGCCCGCTCACGCACGTCGGCGCGGACGGCGTAGAAGGCGCCGCGCAGGAGCGACTCCGGCCCGGCACGGAGCGCGTCGGTTGCGAGGCGGCGCACGAATCGCGGCCGACTGGTCGCGAGCGCGGTCATGAGCGGCAGCGCGTACCCGGCCGGCCGCCTGCCGCTCGGCAGCCCCACGGGAGCCACCAGGACGAGCGCCCGCACCGCGTCGGGACGGGCTGCGGCGAGGCTGGTGGCCGCCGCACCACCGAGCGAGTGGCCGACGAGGGATACCGGCCCGAGCCCGGCGGCCCCGAGCCAGCTCCCGATCCACTCCGCCGTCTCGTCGGGGCGCAGCGCGGCTCCGAACCGCGGCAGGTCCAGCATGTGGCACTCGCACCGCTGCGCCAGATCGGGGAGCGCCCGCTCCCACCAGCGCCACGATCCGGCCAGTCCGTGGACGAGGATGAGCGGCGCCCCTTCGCCGGTGACGTGCCAGCGCACCCCGCTCCCTGCGATCTGTACCGTGCGCCGCCGGATTGCCGGGGTCTCCGCCATCGGGCAGGGCGATACCCCGCCCGCGCGCGCGGAACACCAGCGCCACCGCTGTGCGAACATGTGTTCGCCATGACGTCGCAGGGACACGCCTATGTCAGGTTCACGCGGGCGCTCAAGGGCGGGAACGCGCACATCGCGCTTGCCGCCGCCGCCGAGCTCCGCCAGGTCGGCCTCGCCGACGCGCTCTCGCTGCTCCTGCTCATCCGCGAGGACAGGCCGGTGCTCTACGACAAGGCGGCGGTCCGCTGGTTCGCCAAGTACGCCGCCGGCGACCGCTACCTGCTCCTCAGAGACGCCCGCGAGCTCATCGACCTGCTCGACGGGATCGGCCGGCACGATCGGGTCGCCGTCGTCAGGCTCGAGCGGTGGCTGCGCGCACGCGGCTACGACGAGGAGGCCGACCGGGTGGCGTGACTGCCGGGCCGCGGCTCCGCGGGTAGCGTCCGGCGGATGTTCCTGGCTGAATCCGTCGGACCACTCCGGTCGGTCACGTACCGACGGTTCTTCATCGGCCAGCTGACGTCGGCGTTCGGCGACGGGATGGTGACGGTCGCGCTCGCGTTCGCGGTGCTCGACGTGACCGGGTCGACGGCGGCGCTGGGGTGGGTGCTCGGCATCCGGTCGGCGTTCACGATCGGCGCGCTGCTGCTCGGCGGTGCGGTGGCCGATCGCTTCTCGCAGCGGCCCGTGATGATCGCCGCGGACGTGCTCCGCTTCGCCAGCCAGGCGACGCTCGCGCTCCTGCTCTTCTCGGGTGACGCACACCTCTGGAGCATCCTCGTCCTGTACGCGGTCCACGGCGGGTGCAGCGGGTTCTTCTACCCGGCCGTCACCGCCCTTGCGCCACAGCTCGTGCCGCAGTCGCAGCTTCAGCAGGCGAACGCGCTCCGATGGGCGGCGGACGCCGCCGGCGGCGTCGCGGGCCCGGCGGTCGCAGGCGTCATCCTCGCCGCGGCGTCTCCGGCGTGGGCGATCGCCGGCGACAGCGTCACATTCGCCACGAGCGCGGCGGCGCTGGCGATGCTCTCGCTTCCGCGGACGATCCGCGCCCAGCAGGCGCCGCTGCTGCGCCAGCTCGTCGAGGGGTGGCAGGCGTTTGCCTCGCGTTCGTGGCTCTGGATCGCGAACATCCAGGCAGCTGCCACGAATGCGCTCCTGGGCGCGCCGTTCTTCGTCGCCGGGCCGGTGATCGCACACGAGCACCTCGGCGGCGCGGCCGCCTGGGGGCTGATCGTCGCCGCGGGCGGCGTGGGCGAGCTCGCCGGCGGCGTTGCCGCGCTCCGGCTCCGTCCGCATCGCCCGATGTTCGTCGCGGCGCTGCTGTTCGCCGGCTTCGCCGTCCCGGGCGCGCTCCTCGCACTCGCCCTGCCCGCGTGGCTCGTCGCCGCGACGTATCTCGCGGCGTCCGCCGGCGGGATCGCGGGAAACGTCTACTGGGAGACGACGATCCAGGCCCGCATCCCGGGCGAGCTCCTCTCGCGCGTCACCGCGTACGACTGGTTCTCATCGCTGGTCGCGCAGCCGGCCGGCTTCGCAGTCGCCGGGGTCCTCGTCGCCGACGCCGGCGCGACCCGCGGGCTGGCGACCATGATCGCCGCCGGCTCCCTCATCTGCTTCGTGATCCCGTTCCTCGCTCCCGTACGACGGCTCGAAGCCCTCCCGGCTGGTGGCAGTCTCGACCCAGATGGGTATATCGCCCCTTGATGGAACGTCGCAGCGAGCTCTTCGCCTCGCCGGCAAGGCGGAGAGGCTGGCGCGCGACGAGCAGGAGGCGGCGGCGCGGTCGAGGCGGGCCTCCGCGGGGATGGGCACCACCGGATCTGCCAGGATGCCGCCATGGCTGCGGTGGTCCGTCTCATGACCGTTGTCGAGCTGCACGAGGATCGCGACCCACTCGAGATGTCGGTGGCGGCACGACACGAGGCGGTGCTCGATAACGGCCGCCGCGTCGTCCTCCTCGGCGACCGCGGCTGGACCGAGGGGCTGCGCGGTGCGGGCGCGACGGGCGGGGCGGACATCTGGCGGTCCGCGTCGGAGCATGAGATCGCCGAGACGGCCCGCGTCGTCGTGGGGCCCGACGAGCCCTTCGGCGGACGCACGCGGAGCGATATGGAGCGTTCCCCCTGGAACACGCTCGCGGACACGCTCCGTGCGCACGGCGTCAGCGCGGAGGGCTCCGAGCTGAGCCGGCTTCCTCACGAAATCGTGCTCGGCGAGCGGCTGCGCGCCCGGCTCTCCCACGGCCAGGGCTAGGCTCGACGGGGCGCAGCTCATCGTTCCTGCGTAGCGATGTCCTCCGGGATGGTGACGAGCGAAGTCGCCGGCTTGCCGATAATCGGAATATGTCCCAGGGCTCCGACACCCCTCCCGCGCTCGCGTTCGAGCTCCAGGCGCGCTACGCGCCCGGCGAGGCGTGGATCACGCTCGACGTGTGCAGCTCGCGCATGGTCGCGGTCGAGGAGGCGCTGTTCCGGCGCGACCCGTGGGGCCGGGCCCCGGCGGAGGTGCGCGTCGTCGCGATCCACGGCGGTGGACGGCGGGCGGCGTGAACAGGCGCCGGCATGTGCGCGTCGAGTGCGAGTGGCCGGTCACCGCCGTCGGGATCGAGCTTACGGGCCGTGAGACGCAGTTCGAGGCCACCGTCCGCAACGCCTCGACGAGCGGCCTGTTCCTCGAAGCCGAGGTGGCGGCGAACCTGGCCGTCGACAAGCCGCTGCGGATCGTCCTGCCCGGAGGCGTCGGGGAGGTCGAGGCGGTCGTCCGACGCTTTCTCGAGCACGGCACGAGCGGGTCGAACACGACGCGGTGGGGGGTCGAGTTCACCGCGCTCACGCTCGCGCAGCGCGCCCACCTGGCCCGCCTGATCTTCACGGCGGCGCGGAAGGCGGCGGAGGCCGAAACCCCGGCCGCATAGCCGCCGGGGCCCGCTCCCGGCGTACAGTCTCCGCCAAGGCCAAACAGCCGGCCGTTCCTGACATCGGGAGCCGCCGTGCCGACGCCTCGCATCCATATCACGCAGACAGGCACCGAGCCTGTGATCATCAGCCTGTCGGGCGGACGCGACCACGCGACCGGTCCGGAGCTCCATGTCGCCGTCCGGCGCGCGATCGCCGCCGGGAGCGGCGTCGCCGGAGCTCGACCCGCGGCCGGCCGCGACGCTGCGCCGCGAGCC
>JBKPMQ010000125.1:0-6152 GCA_046732235.1 Actinomycetota bacterium | reverse complement strand
GGGCCGCCAGGTTGACGTCGTTCTCGAACGTGACCTTCGGGCCGAGCTGGGCCGAGATCGCCTCGAGCAGACCCTGTTTCCCGCCGGGCAGGTTGGGGCTGAGCGTGAGGTGGGTGGCCGACGGGTCGAGCACGCCCGGTAACCCGACGGTGGCGTGGGTGACGCGCGTCCAGTCGATCCCGCGCTCCTCGGCGAGCCCGTGGGCGAGAGCGCTGATCTGGGCCGCGGTGGCGGCCGTGCTGCGTTGCGTGCGCTCGTCGCGGCGCTCCCGCACGGTGCCGGTGATGTCGGCGAGGGCGGCGCGCACCCAGTGGCTGCCGACGTCGATCCCCACCACCCAGCCGGACTCCGGGTTCAGGCTGTAGACGACCGCGCCCGGCCCCTTCGGCCCGCGCGAACGGCCGGACTGGTGAATGAGCCCCGCGTGCTCGAGGCCCGAAAGGGCCTGCGATACCGTCGGCTTGGAGAGGCCGCTCCGACGGGCCGCCTCGGCCCGTGACATCGCCCCGTCGCGGCGGATCAGCTCGAGCAGGCTGCGCTCGTTGATCGCCCGCAGCAGGCTCGGTGTCCCGGTCGCGAACTCGGACGCCGCCTCACCTGAGTAAGGAAACTTTCCTGACAATACGCCGAAGAGGATAGGTTCCCCCCCGGCGCAAAGTCAAGGGTCTTCCGCCCCTTCGGTGCATAACCGGTGCCAGGCACCGATTATGCACGGTGGTCCCGGCGGGCTGGTGGACTACTTGCGCGCGTCGACGGCGCGCTGCAGCTGCGCCTTGTTCATCCTGGAGCGGCCCCGGATCCCGCGCTGTCGGGCCTCGTTGTAGAGCTGCTCCTTGGTGCGCCCACGCGGCCCGGGCCGTCCCGAGCGCAGCCCGCCGCGGCGCGACGAGCTCATGTCGTTCGTCGAGCTGCGCGAGGACGTCTTCGTCTGCCCGCGCTGCGCGCGCTCCTTGTTGATCGTCCGCGCCGCGATCTCCTTCGCGCGCCCGGTCGACCGACCCTGGTCGCGCTCGCTCTCGACGATGTGCTCGTACTTGCGCTCCTGCTTCTCGGTCCACTCACGACGAGGCATCGGATCCACCCCCATGCAAGGCCGGCTCCTCGATGTCCGTCCGGACGGACGCGACGATCCGGGCCGCCTGGTCGAGCGTTGCACCGCGCTGCACCAGGTCCTCGATCCGGTGGACGAGGTCGGTGTGGTTGCCGTCCATCCACGCCGTGCGGACGACGCGCGACGCGATGTCGGGCCCATATCCCAGCTGTCCCAGGCGCTCGGCCTGCCAGTCCTGCACCCGCACCTCCTCGGCCGGGTCGGGGTCGGCGCCGAACGCGCCGGTCGTGTCGGTGTCGCGCGATGATCGGAATCGCATCTCACGCGCTCCCATTCCCGCACCGCTTGCGACCGAAACGTTCGGGGTAGGGAGGTCCGGTCTACCCTCCGGGACCGGTCCTATGAGCGTGCGCGACGAGAGATACGAGCAGCTGGAATCCGGCGAGAGCGCCGACGAGCGGGAGAACCGCCAGCTGACCGAGCTCCTGAACGAGCTCCGGGTCGCTCTGCCGGGCGTGCAGATGCTGTTCGGGTTCCTGTTGGCGGTCCCGTTCAGCCAGCGGTTCTCGGCGATCTCCTCGAACCAGCGCCTCCTCTACTACACCGCGTTCATCAGCGCCGCCGGTGCGTCGGTGTTCTTCATCGCGCCGACGTCCTTCCACCGGATCGTCTGGCAGCGCGGGAAGAAGCGGGTGCTGCTGGGCGTCTCCAACGTGCTCGCGATCGCCGGCACGGTGTGCCTCGCCGTCTCGATCAGCGCCGTCGTCCTCTTCATCACGAGCTACCTCTACGGCAGCGCCCACGCCGCCCTCGCCGGCGGTCTCATCCTGGCGGCGCTCGTCTCGCTCTGGTACGTGCTGCCGATGGCGGTCCGGATCCACCGCCTGCGCTGAGCGCCGCGTTTCGCCGCCAGGTCGTCTCGGGTAGTCGCGCGGCCACACGAGACCCATGGGCGAAAGCCGGATCACCATCCTCTACGCGCTCTGCGCGAACGTCTCCCTGGCGGTTGCGAAGCTCGTCGCCGGCCTCTTCACGGGCTCGGCCGCACTGCTCGCCGAGGCCGCCCACTCGACCGCCGACACGGTCGACCAGCTGGCGCTGCTCTGGTCGCTGCGGGTGGGCCGGCGCCCGCCGGACGACGAGCACCCCTTCGGCCACGGCATGGAGCGGTTCTTCTGGGCCTTCCTGGCGGCGGTGTGGATCTTCCTCGCCGGGGCGGTCTTCTCGATCGGCCAGGGCGTCCTCGCGCTGCGCGGCGGGGGCGAGGTCGGCGGGACGGCGGTGGGTCTGATCGTCCTCGCGATCGCGCTGGTGGCGGAGGGCACGTCGCTCGTCCGGGCCGCCCGTCAGGTGCGAGGCGGCGCGAGGCGCTCCCGTGACTCGCTGGGGCGCTACGTCCGTGAGATGCGCGATCCCGCCCCCCGGATCGTCCTGCTGGAGGACAGCGCCGCCGTGATCGGCGTCGTCCTGGCCGCCGCCGGACTGATCGCGCGCCACTTCACGGGCAGCGAGGTGTACGACGCCGCCGCGTCCATCGCGATCGGCGTGCTCCTCATCGCCGTCGCCGTTGTCGTCGGCTCGCACGCGAGGGACCTCCTCCTGGGCGAGTCGGCTCGCCCGGAGGTGCGCGAGGCGATCGAGGCCGCCGCGCTGCGGCACCCCGCCGTGGAGGCCGTGCCGGCGTTGCTCACCATGCACCTCGCGCCGGACGATCTTCTGGTCGCCGCCAACATCGAGCTGCGCGACGAGCTGACCGTCACCGATGCGGAGCGGGTGGCCGACGAGATCGCCGCCGACCTGCGCAAGGCGGAGCCGAGCGTCCACCACGTGTTCCTGCACCCGTCGCCGGGCCGGCCCGGGGCCTGAGGGCTTGTTTCGGCGGAGGCCTCTGCAGGGCACTGGCACGGCATGACGACGACCGATGACATCAACCGCGACGAGCGCTCGATCCGCGAGCTCGTCGACCAGCTCTCCGAGGACGGCCGCAGGCTCGTGCGGGCCGAGGTCAGCGTCGTCAGAGCGGAGCTGGAGGAGAAGGCGCGGCGGCTCGCCGTGGGGGCGGGGCTCGTCGCCGTTGGCGGCGTCTTCGGGCTGCTCATGCTCGGCGCCGCAACGGCGACCGCCATCATCGCCCTCGCCAACGTCGTTGCGACATGGCTCGCCGCCCTGATCGTGACGGCCGTGCTCGCCGTCGTCGCCGGGATCGCTGTCCTCGCGGGCGTGAGGATCATGCGCCGCGGTGTGCCACCGGCGCCGACCGAGTCGGTCGACTCCATCAAGGAGGACGTCTCGTGGGTGAAAGCCCGAGCGCGCTCCGGCGCGACGTAGACGAGGCCCGCGAGCAGTTCGGCGACACGGTCGAGGAGTTGGCGTACCGGGTGACCGCGCCGAGGCGCGTGGCCGCCCGGGCGAAGGCCCGGCTGGCGTCGCCCGCCGGCGCGGCTGCGGCCGTCGCCCTCGTGGCCGTGCTTGCCGTCATCGTCTTCCGGCCTCGGACCTGAGGTGCCGATGGCCGCTGCCCGGCCCGAGGGCGCCGAGCGCTATCTGCCGGAACGGCGCAGCCTTCGGCGGATGCGGGAGGCGGCGCAGTCGTGTCACGGCTGCGACCTCTGGCGCGACGCCACCCAGGCGGTCTTCGGCGAGGGGCCTGCCCATGCCGACCTCGTGCTCGTGGGCGAGCAGCCCGGCGACCAGGAGGACCAGCAGGGGCACCCATTCGTCGGCCCGGCCGGCCGGCTGCTCGACCGCGGCCTCGAATCGGCCGGGATCGACGCCGACTCCGTGTACCGCACGAACGCGGTCAAGCATTTCAAGTGGGAGCCGCGGGGCAAGCGGCGGATTCACAAGAAGCCGTCGCGGTGGGAGGTGGCCGCCTGCCGTCCGTGGCTTGTCGCGGAGCTCGAGGCGCTGACCCCGCGCGTCCTGGTGCTGCTCGGTGCCACCGCCGCACAGGCGTTCTTCGGGCCGGGCTTTCGCGTGACGCAGGAACGGGGGCGCGAGCACGAGGGCCCGGGCGGAGCGACCGCCCTCGCGACGGTGCACCCCTCCGCGATCCTGCGTGCGCGAGACGAGGACCGGAAGTACGAGATGGAGCTCTTCGTCGCCGACCTGCGGACGGCCGCCACGCTGCTCGGCTGATGCGCAGCGGCCGCCCGCGCCTGTAGGGCTACACCTGGTTGGCCACGGGCCCCGCTCGTCGGCCTCCTGCCGCTGCGGCCGGCACGGGCTCTGCGCCGGCGAGGGCGTAGCTAGCCGGCCTGGGCCGTCACCGCCGCCGTGTGGCGGGCGATCTCCGTCGCCGCGGCGATGTGGGAGAGGTGGGTGAGCGCCTGGGGGAAGTTGCCCAGCATGCGCTCCGCGCGGGGGTCGTACACCTCGGAGAACAGGCCGAGGTCGTTTGCCGTCGCGGCGGCCCGCTCGAACGCCGCGGCCGCATCGTCCAGCCGCCCCAGGCCCGCCAGGCACTCGGCCAGCCAGAACGTGCAGGGCACGAATGCCCCCTCCCGGCCGGGCTGCCCGTCGGGGGCCCGGTAGCGGCGCAGGAGCCCGCCGTCGTCGAGGTCCTCCATCACCGCGTCGACCGTGCCCGCCATCCGCTCGTCCGCCACGTCGACGAAGCCCGTGTGCGGGAGCAGGAGGAGCGCGGCGTCGACGTGCTCCGAGCCGAATGCGCGCCGGAACGTGCGCCGCGTGCGGTCGTACCCGTGCCGCTCGACCGCCCGCGCGATCCGGTCGCGCTCACGCGCCCAGCGCCGCACCGGCCCGCGCCGCATGCATTCGTCCGCGAGCGCGATGGCGCGGTCGAGCGCTGCCCAGCACATGACCTTCGAGTGGACGAAATGGTCGGGCCGGACACGCAGCTCCCAGATGCCGGCGTCGCGCTCGTCCCAGCGCGCGGCGGCGGCGTCGGCCAGGTCGCAGATGAAGCGCCACATGTCGTCGTCGGGGGAGTGGCCGCGCCGGTGCCAGCGCCAGGCCAGGAGCGCGAGCTCGCCCAGGACGTCGTTCTGGCGCTGCGCGGCGGCGGAGTTCCCCACCCGCACCGGGGTCGAGCCGCGAAAGCCGGCGAGGTCGATCTCGTACTCGTACAGGCGCCGCTCTCCGCCGACGCCGTAGGCGATCTGGAGCTCGTCCACGTGTCCGGCGGAGCTGCGCTGGATGAAGCGGCGAAACGCGTCCGCCTCGTCGTCGAAGCCGAGCTCGGCGAGCGCCCGCGCGGCCAGGGTCGAGTCGCGCACCCACGCGTACCGGTAGTCCCAGTTGCGGCTACCGCCCATGACCTCGGGGAGCGAGGTCGTCGCGGCCGCGGCCATCGCCCCGGTCTCGGCATTGGAAAGGCCCTCGAGCACCATCGCCGACACCAGCACCGCCCGGTCGCGCGGGGCCGGCGCCGGCAGTCGGGCGCGTCCGAGCCACCGGCGCCACCATGCCGTCGTCTGGCGAATGTGGGCGTCGAGAATCGCGGCGTCGACGTCGCCGACGCCTGCCTCGAGGAGGTGCGGACGCACGTAGCGCAGCGAGAACCAGGCCCGCTCGCCGGCGGCCACCGTGAAGGTACCGCGCAGGTCGTGCTCGCCCGCCTCGAGCTCCACGTCGGACCAGATCACGAGGGCGTCGTCGCCGCCGACGGCCACGTGCCGGTCGGGCGCGTCGCGCCGCACCCACGGCCGCACCTCGCCGTAGTCGAACCGGGGCGCGATCTCGACGCCCATGCGCACGCTCCCGCGGCGGCCTTCGACGAGCCGGATGAGGTGGCCGTCGCCGTCGACCCTGCCGTCGCGCCGGAGGGCCAGCAGGTCGGTCAGCTCGACCTGACCGGAGCGGGTGCGCATCGTCGTCCGCAGCACGAGCGTGTTCTCGACGTAGGCGCGCTCGCCCTCGTGCGCGGCCAGCGGCCGGATCGACATGTGGCCGCCGCGCTCGGCGTCGAGCAGCGCGCCGAAGGTGCTGGACGCGTCGATGCGGGGGACGCACCACCAGTCCACGCTGCCCGACCGGCTGACGAGGCAGGCCGTGCGGCGGTCGCTCAGAAACGCGTGGTCGGCGATCTCGGGCTCGGTGTCGGGGCCGGGGCTCGCGCCCCGGCGGCGGCGCGCTGGGC
>JBKPMQ010000124.1:0-4843 GCA_046732235.1 Actinomycetota bacterium | reverse complement strand
TCGCCCTCGAGCCCCTCGGTACGGATCTCGAGATCGTCGTGCCGGTAGTAGTGGTCGTCGGCCTGAGGGGCGACGCCGTCGAGCACCTCGGCGAAGTCCTCCATGAAGCCGGATTCCCGCTCGTTGATCACCACCGCACAGGTCGTGTGCGGCGAGTAGACGAGTGCCATGCCGTTCGTGATCGCGCTGTCTTCGACCGCGCGCTCGACGTCCTCGGTTACATCGATGAACTGGCCGCACCCCTCCGTCCGAAGATCATGGTTCGCGAACACATGCTTCACACACGCTCTCCTTTGACGCAGGCCCACACAAGTGTCCGATTTGTGCCCTTACCCTAGCCGCTATTGACTGAAACGTGTTCTCCGCACGCGGTCCAGGTCGTCCGCGAGGCCGCCGGTCAGCGGCAGGAACGCCAGCGCGGGGAAGAGCGGCAGCCAGAAGGCGAACAGGCGATACGCGACGGCGGCGAGCAGCCCGGGGGCGAAGGGCACCCCGACGACGTTGAGCATCCACGCCATGGTCGCCTCGGTCGTGCCCGCGCCCCCGGCGGGCAGGGGCAGTGCCGTGATCATGTAGCCCGTGGTGTACGCCACGATCAGCCGCGCCGGGCCGATGTCGATGTGGAACGCCTGCAGGCCGGCGTAGAGGGCCAGGAGGTCTCCGGCCCAGTAGATCCCGAAGCCTATGACGCCGGCCCAGTTCCGCACCGGGTCGCGCACGATCGCCCGGATCACGAGGATCCCGGCGAGGGCGTCGCCGAGGCCCTCGCGGGCGATCACGAGGATCCAGCGCACGCGCTGCCTGATCGCGAGCCCGTGCACCGCCCCCCGCGCGCGCCGGGGCCCCGACGTCAGGCGCTCGATCCGCTCCGGCCGGGCGAGCCACAGGGCGAGGGCCGTGCAGATGGGCATGACCAGGAGCCAGATGACGATCAGCGGCAGCGGCACGCCGTCTGCCCGCCCGACGAGCAGGATGGCCGCGGAAACGAACGCGAACGTGCCCAGGACGGCCCACTCGAGGGTGTTCAGCGCGAGCACGCGGCGGGCGGCGTCGCGGCTCTGCCCGGTCGCGCGGTGCAGCGCCCAGTAGTCGACGGCGAGCCCGCCCGGCGTCGACCCGAGCACGAACGCGCCAAAGCCGATGACGATGATCCGCGTCACCGTCCAGATGGGCAGGCACGGCCCGTCGCCCACGCGCGCGACGTCCCGATAGGCGAGGATGTAGCCGACATAGGCGAGCGCCTCGCCGACCAGGCAGCCGACCAGCCAGACGTGGTTTCCCTCGGTCAGCGCATGCGCCATCCGGTCGTAGTTCGCGACCTCGCCGATCAGCCCAATCGCGCCGGTCGCCAGCACGAGCGCGAACCCGATCGAGAACAGGACGCGACGGCGATCGACCCGAAAGATGCGGTCGGTGGGATCCGCGCCGTGGTGCACTCCCGTCTTTTACCCGCACGCGCGCGGTTCCCCCGATGGTTGGCCGGCCCGCCGATCCGGGTAGCGGACCGCATGGCCGCCGTGGAGCTCAGTCAGCCATGAATCACAAGCCCGGGCCGATGGCGGCGGACGCCGCCAGGGCCGCCGCCGAGCGCGTGACGACGATCCTCGGAGGCGCGCACCGGGCGCGGGTGATCGCGGTGCTTGCGGCCGTGCTCGGGCTGAGCGGCGCGGATATGGCGACGGTCGGCGCGTCCGCCACCGAGCTCCGCCATGCCATGGGCATCAGCGATACCCAGATCGGGCTCCTCGTCGCCACGACGCTGCTCGTCGGCGCCCTGGCGACGGTTCCGTTCGGGATGCTCGCCGATCGCGTCCGGCGTACCACCACGCTGGCGATCGCCGTGGGGCTTTGGGGAGCGGCGATGGCGTGGAGCGCCGCGGCCTCCGGCTACGAGATGCTCCTGGCCGCCCGGATCTTCCTGGGGATCGTCACGGCGGCCGCCGGGCCGCTCATCGCCTCGCTCGTCGGCGACTACTTCGAGGGAGGCGAGCGCGGCCGCATGTGGGGGTACATCCTCACGGGCGAGCTGCTCGGCCTCGGGTTCGGGTTCGTGGTCACCGGTGACGTCGCGGTGTTCTCATGGCGGGCGGCCTTCGTGGTGCTGGCCGTGCCGGCCTTTGCGCTCGCATGGCTCGTCGCCCGCCTGCCCGAGCCGGAGCGCGGGGGCAGCGGCGCGGCGGATGGGCCCGCCGGCATGTCGCTCTGGGAGGCCGCGCGCCACGTCCTGCGTGTCCGCACGAACGCGTTCCTGATCGTCGCCAGCTCGCTCGGCTACTACTTCCTGGCCGGCCTGCAGACGTTCGGGGCGGAGTTCGCGAAGAAGCAGTACGGGGTCAACCAGGCGCAGGTGAACGTCCTCGTGCTGATCATCGGCGCGGGGGCGCTCGCGGGCGTGCTCGCGGGAGGTGCCGCCGGAGACGCCCTCATGCGCCGCCGTGACGCCAGCGGCCGGGTGACGGTGGCGGCGGTGGTGGCGGTGCTCGCCGCGCTGCTGTTCGTCCCCGCCGTCCTGAGCTCGGACGCATTCACGGCCCTGCCATACCTGATCGCCGCGGCGTTCATGCTGGCCGCCCAGAACCCGCCGCTCGACGCGGCCCGGCTCGACGTGATGCCCGCCCGGCTTTGGGGCCGCGCCGAGGCGGTGCGCACCGTCGTGCGGTCGCTCGCGCAGGCGATGGCGCCGCTCCTCTTCGGCGCCATGTCCGACAAGGTGTTCGGCGGCGGGCGGTCGGGCCTGCAATGGACGTTCCTGGTGATGCTGGTCCCGCTCGCCGGGAGCGCCGCGATCCTGTGGAGGGCGCGGGAGACCTACCCCGGCGACGCGGCCGCGGCCGGGGCGCGCTTGCCGGGGCGGTCGCAGGCCGCCCGCTCTGGCCGGGTCAGCCGATCCGAGCCGAGGCCGTCCGGCACTGGTCGAACGAATTGTCGTCCTCGAAGGCGCTCTCGGAGATAGACCTTCCCGCTCCGGCGGCAGGGCGCCCGCCGCGGCCCCTCGAGTACGGTGACTGCCGTGTCGGGCTCGCGGCGGATCACCGTGGCGGTCGGCGTGCTGATGTTCGTCGATGCGTCCCTCTACCTGGCGGTGCTGCCGCTGCTCCCGGACTATGCGCACCGGTTCGACCTGGGTACCGTGGGCGCCGGCGTCGTGGTCGCGGCCTACCCGGTGTCGGTGCCCGTCGTCTCGATCGGGTGCATCGCGCTCGTCCCCCGGCTGGGCGCGCGGAGGATCACGCTCGCGTCGGCGGCGCTGATGACGGTGTCGACGGTGATCTTCGCCTGGGCGCCGTCCGCGGTCGTGCTCGTGCTGGCCCGGTTCGTCCAGGGCTTCGCGAGCGGCTCGGTCTGGACGGCGTCGATGGCGTGGGTGACCGAGAACGCGCCCCCCGGGCACCGCGGCCGCGAGTCGGGGATCGTGACGGGGATGCTGTCGGCGGGGTCGGTCGCGGGGCCGGGGATCGGCGCCCTGGCGGGCTGGGCCGGCCAGGGGATCGCGTTCGGGCTGGTGGCGTTCGCTGCCCTCGCGGGCGTCGTCCTGACGTACCGGGCGCCTGCCGGGCGCGACGCGACCGCCGACCAGCTCCTGTGGGACGGGATCGTCCGCAGCGCCCGCCAGCCCGCGACGGGCGCCGCGCTCGCGATCGCCGTCGTCGACCTGCTCGCGTTCGGCGCGGTCGACCTGCTCGTCCCGCTGCGCCTGGGGGCGCTCGACCACTCGGTCGCGGAGATCGGCGTCGCCCTGGCGGTCGGGGCGCTCCTGGGTGCGGCCGTCGGCCCACCCGCCGGACGCCTCGTCGACCGCCTCGGGGCGCCCGTGGTCGGGTCGAGCGCGGCGGCCTGCACCGTCGTGATCCCAGTCGTGCTCGCGCTCGACCCGTCCGCCGCCGTCCAGTTCGCCGTCCTCGTCGTGGGCGGGCCGCTCTTCGCGATCGTCGGCGCCGCGATGTTCCCGCTCTCGTCCGCCGGCGCCGACGCCGCCGGCGTCTCGCACGTCACCGCCACGGGGCTCATGGGCGCGGTGTGGGCGGGCGGGTTCACCGTCGCCCCGCTCATGGTCGGGACGCTGGCCCAGTCGGCGTCCACCCAGGCCGCGTACGTCGCCGTGGCGCTGCTCTGCCTCCCGGCGTTCATCGTTCTGCGGCGGCGCGTCCGCGTGATCCGGCCGGTCGCGCGCGTGTGAGAATGCGCGCATGGCCTCGTACTCGGTGAACGAGCGCGGCGTCGAGTACGCCCGCGAGCTGATCGACAAGCGCCGGTACGTGCTCTCGAGCGCCTGGAACGAGGTGCAGCCGGGCGCCCGGGCCGAGACGGCGTACCTGCGCAACCACTCGTGGGCCGAGTACTCGGCCTGGCATCTCGGCCTGACCGACGGCGCGAACGACGAGACGAAGGCCCGCTACGCGTTCGTGTACGGCGACTTCCGCCGCCTCCACCGGATGGGGCTGATCGCCTGCCTCTACCGCGCGGCCGAGTGGCGCCACAAGGAGGTCGAGCGGGCTGCCTACGAGCTGCTCCAGTACCACGACGAGAAGAGCGGGTGAACGCGGACGGCGGCCGGGCGGCCGACGTCGCCGGCGCGTTCGACCTGGGCGACGGCGCCCGGTTCACCGGCCGGGCGGAGCGCGGCGAGCAGGGGCGGGTGGAGGAGCTCCTCACCGAGCGCGGCGCGTTCGCGGTGAAGACGTCGTTCGGCGAGCCGCATCTCGACGGCGAGGATGCGGCGTTCCAGGCTGCGGCCCGCGCCGTCGGGGTGCCCGCCCCGGCGGTCCTCCGGTCGGTGGACGGCGCCTGGCATGCGGAGATCGGCGGCCTGACGGTGCGCGTCTACGAGTGGGTCGACCTGCTT
>JBKPMQ010000123.1:0-11147 GCA_046732235.1 Actinomycetota bacterium | reverse complement strand
CTGCTGGCGCCGATCGCCCGGCCGGGGGCGCTGGGCGAGCTGCCCCGCCTGATCGGCGCCCGCCGCGCGGCGCTCGTCGCCGACCGCAACGTGCTGCGCGTGGTCGGCGCGCCGTTCGAGCCATTCGTGACGGTGCGGCTGCCGGCCGGCGAGCACGCCAAGACGGTCGCGGTCGCCCGCCAGGCCTGGACGCGCCTTGCCGAGCTCGGCCTCGAGCGCGGGGACGTCGTCGTCGGGCTGGGCGGCGGGGCCGCGACCGACGTCGCCGGGTTCGTCGCCGCGAGCTACCTGCGCGGCGTGCCCTGGATCGCGGTGCCGACCTCGCTCGTCGGGATGGTGGACGCCGGCATCGGCGGGAAGACCGGGATCGACCTGCCGGCGGCGAAGAACGCGGTCGGCGCCTTCCATCTCCCGGAGTGGGTCGTGTCCGACCCGGGCGCGCTCGAGACGCTGCCGGTGCGCGAGTGGGCGTGTGGGTTCGCAGAGGTGATCAAGACGGCGCTCCTGGCCGGAGGCCGGCTGTGGGAGATGGTGCGCGAGTGGGAACCTGGCCGGGGACGCCCCGAGGAGCGCCTCGAGCTGATCCGCCGCTGCGCCGCCTACAAGGTGCGCGTCGTCGCCGCCGACCCGACCGAGCGCGGCCGCCGCGCCGTCCTCAACCTGGGCCACTCGATCGGCCACGCGATCGAGGTCGCAACGGGCTACAAGGCGTTCGCGCACGGGGAGGCAGTCGGCATCGGGCTGCTCTCCGCGCTCTGGCTCTCGGCGCAGACCGAGGGGCTCGACCCCGTCGTCGAGGAGGAAGTGCGCGACCTGCTGCGCCGGCACGAGCTGCCCGTGGTGGCCCGCAACGTCAGCCCGGCGGCGGTCATCGACGCGATGTCGCACGACAAGAAGGCACGCGGCGGCCGCGTCCGGTTCGCGCTCCTGTCGGAGATCGGGAACCCCGTCTGGGATCGCGATCCGGGAGACGACCTCGTCGAGACGGCCGTCGCCCGGGCGGTCGCGCACCGCGGCTGACGCCGGGCTACGAGGCGGAGAGCCGCACCGGCACGCGCACGACGTGGGGGTGGGCCACCGGGCCGCCGCTCGAGTCGAGGATGACGACCGTGCCGGGCTGCCGCCGGATCACCGTGTACGGAATCGCGACCGAGTAGCGGCCGCGGCAGCCCGTGCCGCACGACGCCGTGATGTGGCGCCGGGCCAGCAGCCGGCCGCGCTCGTTGCGCACGCGCACCGTCAACGCGCCCTCGAACACGTCGGCGGTCCCGGCGACCGTGACGGTCGCGGGGACGCGCGCACCGATCGCGGGCCGCGAGACGAGGATCGCCGGCAGCCGCTGCAGGAAGTCGCGCCGCTCGGCGGGCTGCGGCACGGGCGCGCCGGCGATGGAGTGCACGATCGCGCCGGCGACCTCGAGCCGTATCCGCTTCACGGTCGGGAACTGGGTGGCGGTGAAGGTGAGCTCGGCGAGCCGCATCCGGATCCGCGTCCGCGGTGCCGCCGCGGCGAAGGCACGGCTGACGTCGATCGTCGCGGTGCCGTTCGCGATCGCGATCCCGCGCAGGCCGGTGCCGGCGGGGATCGCGGTCTCGACGCCCGCGGCCCGCTCGGCGGCGTTCGGCCCGGCGAAGAGCAGCCGCACGGCCGTCGCCGCGACCGCGGGCGTCCGCGGCACCGTGCGCTTGGTGAGCCAGAGCTTGCCCGCAGCCCGCTCGAGCCAGACGTTCACGGTCATCCGCGACCCCGCGTTCGGGGTCGCCGCGGCCGGGCCGGCGACGAGCGGCATCGCAACCAGGGTGACGACCGCGAGGATCAGGCGTTTCCGCACAGGGCGCTCCTTCCCGAGGGCCGCGCAAGGCTACCCTGCCGGGCCGCGGGACTGCCGGTCAAGTACCCTTCGCGCCTCATGCAGGTCGCGGTCCTGAACGGCGTCAACCTGAACATGCTCGGGCAGCGCGACCCGGCGCTCTACGGGACGGTCACGCTCGCTCAGCTCGAGACGATGGTCTACGGGTGGGCGAAGGAGCTCCGCGCCACCGCGCGCTGCTGGCAGACGAACAGCGAGGGGGAGTACGTGACGATGATCCACGAGGCGGTGACGGGCACGGACGGCCTGATCGTGAACCCGGGCGCCTGGACGCACTACAGCTACGCGATCCGGGACGCGCTCGAGATCTTCCCCCGGCCCGTCGTCGAGGTGCACCTCTCCGACATCGAGGGTCGTGAGGAGTGGCGGCAGACGTCGGTGATCGCGGACGTCGTCTCGCACCGCATCCTGGGTAAGGGCCCCGAGGGCTACCGCGACGCGCTCCGGCACCTGGCGGAGATCGTGGGATGAGCTACGACCGCAGGCTGGCCGCCGCCCGCGCGGCGATGCAGGAGGCGGGCGTCGGCGCGATGGTCGTCTCGGGCCTCGTCAACGTCCGCTACCTGACCGGCTTCACCGGCTCGAACGGCCTGGTCGTGATCGGGCCGGAGGCGGCGACGCTCCTGACCGACTTCCGATACCAGACGGCGTCCGATCCGCTGCGGGCATGGGTCGACGTCGAGCTGGCCGAGCGCGACGTGATCCGCACCGCGGCCGACCGGCTGGGCGACCTGGTTGCGGGCGCCGGGAAGATCGGGTTCGAGCCGGCGTTGCTGACCGTCGACCGGCACGCGATCCTGGCGGAGAACTCCGACGGCCTCACGGCCGTGCCCGGCCTTGTCGAGAGGCTGCGCGCCGTCAAGGACGACGAGGAGCTCGACGCGATCCGGGCGGCAGCGGCGCTGATCGAGCCGGTCTACGCGGCGATCGCCTCGGAGGGCCTGATCGGGCGGGAGGAGCAGGAGGTGGCCTGGCGCGTGCGCGAGCTCTTCCACGCCGGCGGCGCCGACGACATCGCCTTCGACACGATCGTCGCCTCGCACGAGCGCGGCGCCCAGCCGCACGCGAAGCCGGCGAGTGCGCCAATTGGCGCCGACACGCTGGTGACGATCGACCTCGGCTGCACCCTCGCCGGGTACAACTCCGACTGCACGCGCACCTTCGCGACCGGGACGCCGCCGCCGGACCTGGCCCGTGCCTACGAGGTCTGCCTGCGGGCGCAGCTCGCGGCGATGGACGCGGTTCGCCCGGGCATCCCCGCGAGCGACGTCGACCTGGCCGCCCGTTCGGTGATCGAGGACGCCGGCTACGGCGAGCGGTTCGGCCACCCGACCGGCCACGGCCTCGGGCTCGAGGTCCACGAGGCGCCCCGGGTGGGGGCGAAGACGACTGCAACCCTCGAGCCGGGGATGGTCGTCACAGTCGAGCCGGGCATCTACCTGCCCGGGGTCGGCGGCGTGCGGATCGAGGATCTCGTCATCGTCACGGCGACCGGAGGCGAGCGACTCACCATGTACCCTAAGGATCTCGTGACGGTCGGGTAGGACCTCGAGCCATGATCTCCACCAACCAGTTCAAGAACGGCATGCACATCGAGGTCGACGGGACCGTCTACCGGATCGTCGAGTTCCAGCACGTGAAGCCCGGAAAGGGCGGCGCGTTCGTGCGCACGAAGCTGAAGGCGCTCGAGTCCGGGGCGGTCGTCGACAAGACATTCCGGGCGGGGGAGAAGATGCCCCGCATCCACACCGAGGTCTCGAACGTCACCTACCTCTACAACGACGGCTCGGACGTCGTCCTGATGGACGCCGAGACCTTCGAGCAGATCCACCTGCCGGCTGACTCCCTGGCCGAGGAGCTCCGGTTCATGAAGGAGAACGACACCATCCAGCTCCTGCTCGTCGACGGCAAGCCGTCGAGCCTCCAGCTGCCCGCGTCGGTCGAGCTCGAGGTGGTCGAGACCGAGCCCGGCGTCCGCGGCGACACCGTCTCCAACGTGACCAAGCCGGCGACGCTCGAGACGGGCGCGGTCGTCTCGGTGCCGATGTTCGTGAACGTCGGCGAGCGGATCAAGGTGGACACGCGCGAGGCGCGCTACATCTCTCGCGCGTGACCCGCATCGTCGACACCACCATCCGGCTTCTGTCCCAGCAGCCGCTGGCCGGCACCGCCTCCACGGCGACCGTGCTCGAGGTGGCCGAGATCCTGGACGGCGCCGGCTTCGCCGGGCTCGAGGTGTCCGGCGGCGGCTGCTTCGACGCGGCGGTGCGCCGCGGCGTCGAGAGCCCGTGGGACCGGATCCGGGCGCTCAAGGCGCGCTGCACGCGCACGCCGCTCCAGATCGCCGTTCGCGGGCGCTTCCTGGTCGGCTCGCGGCCGGTGTCGGACGACCTCGTGCGCCGCTTCATCCTCTCCGCCGCCGAGAGCGGGATCGACGTCTTCCGGCTGCACGACCCGCTGAACGACGTCGAGAACCTGGTCCCGGCGGCAGCCGCCGTGCGCGAGGCGGGCGGCCGGCTCTACGCGGGCCTCGCCTTCTCGGGCCAGATGGGAAACCTGGAGCGGGTGGTCGAGAAGGCCCGCCGGCTGGCCGACCTCGGCGCCGAGCGGGTGCTCCTGCACGACTCCGCCGGGGCGCTCGACCCGGGCACGACCGGGACGGTGCTCGAGCGGCTCTCCGGCGCCGCCGGCGTCCCGGCAGGCCTGTACTGCCAGGGGACGGGCGGGAAGGCGCTCGCGATGGCGGTCGAGGCCGCCCGGCACGGCGCCGACCCAGTCGCGGTCGCCGCCTACCCGGTGGCCTCGCTGCTGAACCGGGTGGCGGCCGAGGTGCTGGGGGAGTCGCTCGCAAGCCTCGAGGTCGAGCACGGCGTCGACGTCGAGCGGGTCTGGGAGGCGTCGCGCTTCATCGACGCCCACGTGACCTCGCAGATGCCGGCGCTGCCGGTGCCGCCGCGGATCATCCTGCGCACGGCGATCACGCGCCTGCCGGTCGGGCTGGTCGCCGAGATCGACGCGCGCCTGCGCTCGGCCGACGCGCTCGACCGCCTCGACGAGGTGCTCGTCGAGCTGAACGCCGTCCGGGCCGACTGCGGCACCGCGCCGCTGGCGGCGCCGATCGGCGGCATCCTGGCCGGCCAGGCGGTGACCCACGTGCTGACGGCCCGGCGCTGGGCCGAGGTGTCCGACGAGATGCGCGCGCTCCTCTCGGGCGCCTACGGCGACCCGCCGCTCCCGTTCGCGCCGGAGGCGGCCGCCCACGCGACCGCGATGCCGACCGACCCCGACCTCGACATGGACGACCTGCGCTCGCAGGCCGGTGGCGCGGGCAGCGAGGAGGACCTGCTGCTCCTCGCGCTCTTCGGCGACGCGGCCGCCCGCCTCCTGGAGGCGCTGCGCGGCCGCGGGGGGGACTCGTCGTCGGGCGAGGGCATCGACTCCAGCCAGTCCGAGCGCATCCGCGAGCTGGTGCGCCTCGTCGAGGGCTCGGACGTCGGGGAGCTCACGGTCGAGGACGGGCCGCTGCGGATCACCGTGCGCAAGCAGGAGGAGCGCCCGGCGCCGGTCATGGTCGCGACCCCGCAGGCGGTGGCACCCGCCGACGGCGAGGCGCACGAGCCGGAGGTGTCGTCGTCGATCCGGCTCGAGTCGCCGATGGTGGGGACGTTCTACCGCTCGCCGTCGCCGTCGCAGCCGGCGTTCGTCGACGAGGGCGACCGGGTCGAGGTCGGCCAGACGCTCTGCATCCTCGAGGCGATGAAGCTGTTCAACGAGTTCAAGTCCGACCACGCCGGGGTCATCCGCCGCATCCTGGTGGACAACGCCCAGCCGGTCGAGTACGGGCAGCCGCTCTTCGAGCTCGAGCCGGCGTGATCGCGTGCGGCGACATGCGGGCGCCGGGGCCAGGCCCCGCCGCAGCGGGGCCTGGCCCCGTCCGCGCCGGGCGACCGTGCTGAAGCGCGTCCTGATCGCGAACCGGGGCGAGGCGGCGGTGCGGATCGTGCGCGCCTGCCACGACCTCGGGATCGAGGCCGTCGCCGTCTACTCGACCGCGGACCGCGACGGCCTGTGGGTGCGCCTGGCCGACCGGGCGGTCTGCGTCGGCCCGCACCAGCCGAGCGGGAGCTACCTGCACGTGTCGAACCTGGTTGCGGCCGCCGAGACGACCGGCTGCGACGCCGTCCATCCCGGCTGGGGCTTCCTGGCCGAGAGCGCCGCATTCGTGCGCGCGTGCACCGACAACGACCTCGTCTTCGTGGGCCCGCCGGCGCAGTCGATCGAGGTGATGGGGGACAAGAGCCGCGCCCGCACCGCGATGAATGCGGCCGGTGTGCCGCTCGTGCCGGGGTCGACCGACCGCCTCCACGGGGCCGACCACGCCCGCAGCGTCGCCGCCGAGCTCGGCTATCCGGTGCTGCTGAAGGCAGTGGCCGGCGGCGGCGGGCGGGGCATGCGCCTGGTCGATGACCCGGCCGACATCGAGGACGCCTACGGCCTCGCCTCCTCGGAGGCCCTGGTCTCGTTCGGCGACGGCGGCATGTACCTGGAGAAGGCCGTGGTGAACCCGCGCCACGTGGAGATGCAGGTGCTGGCGGACGGGGAGGGCGGCGTCCTCGTCCTCGGCGAGCGCGACTGCTCCGTGCAGCGGCGCCACCAGAAGCTGATCGAGGAGGCGCCCTCGCCCGCCCTCGATCCGCCGACGCGGGCGCAGATGGCCGAGGCGGCGACGCTCGCATGCACCGGCTGCGGCTACCGCAACGCCGGGACGGTCGAGTTCCTGCTCGACACCGACGGCCGCTTCTACTTCATCGAGATGAACACGCGCCTCCAGGTCGAGCACCCGGTGTCCGAGCTCGTGACCGGCGTCGACCTGGCCTGCCAGCAGCTGCTCCTGGCGGGGGGCGGCTCGCTCCCGGCGACCGGGCTCGCACCGCTGCGGGGGCACGCCATCGAGTTCCGGATCAACTGCGAGGACCCGAGCCGCGACTTCCGCCCCGCCGCCGGCACGGTGACCGCGCTCGCGCCCCCGCTCGGCCCCGGCGTGCGCCTGGACACCCACGCCTACACGGGCTACAAGGTGCCGCCGTTCTACGACTCGCTGCTCGCGAAGCTGATCGTGTGGGGCGCCGACCGGCCCGAGGCGCTCGCGCGGGCGCGGCGGGCCCTGGGCGAGCTGGTGATCGAGGGCGTGACGACCACGCGCGAGCTCTTCCTCGACGTCGTCAACGAGCCCCGGTTCGTGTCGGGGCGCTACACCACCGCCTACCTGGCGGACGCGCGGGCGGCGCTCCCGTCCCTGGGCGAGGAGGTGGCGGTGTGAGCGTGCGCCTGGGCGGCGCGACGGTGGCCGACGAGGCGATCGTCTCGATGGTGCGCGGCGCGGTGGCCGGCGTCCCCGGCGCCCGCCTCGACCTCCCCGGCCGGGTCTCGCGTGTCATTCCCGGCCGCCGCGGGCCGGTCGAGTGGACGGTGAAGGACGGCGGCATCGCCTTCGAGGTCGAGGTGTGCGCGGCGTACGGCCGCGTGCTGCCGAAGCTGGCGGCGTCGGTGCGCGACGCGGTCGCCGAGCACGTCGGGGCGATGACCGGCCTCGAGGTGCGGGTGGTCGACGTCACGGTCACGGGGATCGACCGCAGCGGGCCGGAGCGGTGACCGAGAGCCGTCGCACCCAGCGGCGGGCGGCCGCGTTCCTGCTCTACCAGCGCGACCTGACCGGCTCGGAGTTCGCGCCGCTCTACGACGCCTACGAGCGCGACAACGGCACGCCGCCGGGGGACTTCGCCCGCAACGCCGCCGAGCGGGCGTGGGCCGAGCGCGAGCGCCTCGACGCCCTGATCGATGCGGCGGCGAACGAGTGGACGGCGGAGCGGATGGCGGTGCTCGAGCGCAGCATCCTGCGCCTGGCGGTGTGGGAGCTCTCGACCGGCGACGTGCCCGCCGGCGTCGCCATCGACGAGGCCGTCACGCTCGCCAAGCGCTACGCCTCTCCCGAGGCCGGGGCGCTCGTGAACGGGATCCTCGGCCGGGTGGCCCGCAAGCAGGGGGTGGGGAAGTAGACGCGCAGCGACTGGAACGGCTCGCCGCCGAGCTGGAGGCGCTCGGCGCCCGGCTCGAGGCGGGCGACCTCGACGCCGACGAGGCGACGGCGCTGCTCGAGCAGCTCACCGGGCTCGTGCACGAGGCCGTCGACGTGCTGGAGCAGGCGGGCGAGAGCCTCGAGTCCGACGAGGGCTCGACGTCGCCGGAGTAGGCTGGGCGCGTGAGCGCCCCGGAGATCATGCAGCTCGAGCCCGAGCGGCTGGATGACCTCGAGCCGCTGTGGCGGTCGCTCCACGGCCACCACCGCGACGTCTCCGACCTGCCGGTGCTGGCCGACGACGACCTCTCGTGGGAGCGGCGCAAGGCCTGGTACGGGCGCATGCTCGCGGGCGGCGAGGCGTTCGCGCTCGTCGCCCGGGACGGCGGCCGCCCGGTCGGCTACGCCTTTGTCGAGGTGCGCGACGGCGACGACGACACCTGGCCGTACGGCCGCCGGATGGCCGAGGTGGTGACGCTCTCGGTGGCGGCGGACAGCCGCGGCGGCGGCGTCGGGACGGCGCTCATGGATGCAGTCGACGCGGAGCTCGAGCGCCGCGGCGTCCACGACCTCGAGATCGCCGTGATGGCCGGGAACGACCGCGCCCGCATGTTCTACGAGCGCCGCGGCCTGCGGGTCGGCGAGCTGCTCCTGTTCCGGTTCGGCGACCGGGCGTGAGCGGCTCAACCCGCCTCGACGTGCTCATGGCGGAGCGCGGGATCGCCGAGTCGCGCAGCCGCGCCCAGGCGCTGATCATGGCCGGCCGGGTGCTGGTGGAGGGGGCGGTCGTCACGAAGGCCGGGACGCCGATCGCGCCCGCCGCGAGCATCGAGCTGGTCGCGCCGCCGCGCTACGTGTCCCGCGGCGGGGAGAAGCTCGAGACCGCGCTGCGCGCCTTCGCCGTCGATGTGGCCGGGATGTGTTGCCTCGACGTCGGCAGCTCGACAGGCGGCTTCACCGACTGCCTGCTCCAGCACGGCGCGGGCCACGTCGTCTGCGTCGACGTCGGCCGAAACCAGCTGCACGAGCGCCTGCGGGCGGACGACCGCGTGACGGTCATGGAGGGCGTGAACGCGCGCCGCCTCGAGCCCGGCATGCTTCCGTACCGGCCCGAGCTCGTGACCGCCGACGTCTCGTTCATCTCGCTGCGGCTCGTGCTTCCGCCCGTCCTCGCATGCGCCGGCCCGGTGTGGCGCGCGCTCGTGCTGGTGAAGCCGCAGTTCGAGGCGGGGAAGGCCGAGGCGCGCCGCGGCGTCGTGCGCGACCCGGAGGTGCGCCGGCGCGTCCTGCGGGACTTCTGCGCCTTCGCCGCGGGGCTGGGCGCGGCCGTCCTCGGGGTGTGCGATTCTTGTGTCCCGGGCCCGGCGGGGAACCGGGAGTACGTCGTCGATCTCGCGGCGCCCGGCCACCCGGCGGCGCAGGAGCGTGAACCCGATGTCGAACGAGCGATCGCGGATGCCGTCGCCAGCGCCTGACCGCGCCGCCGTCTCGCGCGTCGCGGTCATCACGCACGGCAAGCCGGAGGTGATCGGCGATGCTCCCGCCCGCCTGCAGCGGGTGGCCGAGGGGTGCGGGGTCGAGCTGGCCGACGAGGTCGACGCCGACCTGGCGATCGTGCTCGGCGGCGACGGGACGATGCTCCGCGCGCTCCAGCGCTACCTGGGGACAGGCGTGCCGGCGCTGGGCGTCAACTTCGGCCGGGTCGGGTTCCTCACGAGCATCTCCGCCGACGACCTCGAGCACGGACTCGAGGGCGCGTTCGCCGGCCGCTACGACGTCCTCGACCTGCCGACGATCACGGCCACGAGCGGCGACGAGACGGTGACCGGGGTGAACGATGTCGTGTTCACGAGCGCGGTGCTCGGCCGCATGGCGCTGATCGAATGGAGCGTCGACGGCCAGTCGCTGGGCGTCGTCGGCTGCGACGGGGTGATCGTGGCGTCGCCGACCGGGTCGACCGCCTACAACCTGTCCGCCGGCGGCCCGGTGATGGCGTGGGGGACGGACGCCTTCGTGATCACGTTCGTCTCGCCGCACTCGCTGCACGTGCGCTCGATGGTGCTCGGGCGCCCGCACCTCGTCCAGCTGCGGAACGCCGGGGTCGACGTGCCGGTGCAGGTGATCGTCGACGGCCACACGGCCGGGCGGATCGAGCCGGGCGAGGTGATCGAGGTGCGCCAGGGCGACGCCTTCGCCGCGCTCGCGCGCGTCGCGGGCACGTCGTTCTTCACCCGCTACCTCGAGACGTTCGGCACGGACACGCAGCGTTAATGCGGGGGAACCCATGGTTCCCCATGGGGCCCACTCCTTCCGGCCCGCGAAGGGTCATCGCGCTCCGGCGAGGGCGCGGTCTCGCCTCCGCCACCGAGCGCGCGGGCTTCGGTGCAGGGAAGCTCGTGCCAAGGCCACGATCTCCCATCTCCAAGAATATGTGACGGCACACCGTCGACGAACACAGGTTCGTCCGGGCCGGGGCCCATACTTGGTCAAATGCTGCTCCGGCTCCATATCGAGAACCTGGGCCTGATCCAGCGCGCCGACCTCGAGCCCGCCGCCGGCCTGAACGTGCTCACGGGCGAGACGGGGGCGGGCAAGACGATGCTGGCCGAGGCGATCGGCCTCCTGGCCGGCGCGCAGCCCGCTGCCGGGCTGGTCGGGCCGCACGGCGAGGAGGCCTACGTCGAGGCCGAGTTCGAGCTGCCGGAGGGCTTCTTCGAGGCGCCGGAGCTGGAGGCGCCCGCCGGCCTGCGGCCCGCGGGCGAGGACACCCTCGTCGTCGCCCGGCGGCTGCTCGCGAGCGGCCGCAGCCGGGCGCTCGTGTGGGGGCGGACGTGCGCGCGCAGCGACCTTGAGGCGCTCGGCGAGCGGCTGCTCGAGGTGTCGTCGCAGCACGAGGCCCGCCGCCTGGCCCAGCCGTCCCGGCAGCTGGAGCTGCTCGACGGCTACGCCCGCACCGATGCGCTCGTCGCGGCGATGGCGGACGCGTGGCGCGACCGCCGCTCGGCGGAGGCCGCCCTCGAGGCGGCGCGGGCCGAGGCCGCCGAGTCGGCCCGCCACCGGCTCGACCTGGAGGATCTCGTCGAGCGGGCGGAGGCCGCCGCGGTGGAGCCGGGCGAGCCCGACGCCCTGAGGGCCGAGAGCGTGCGCCTGCGCCACCTCGACGACCTGGTGGCGGCGGCCGCGGCGGGGGCCGAGCTGCTC
>JBKPMQ010000122.1:0-6920 GCA_046732235.1 Actinomycetota bacterium | reverse complement strand
CAACACGTGAGGGCTGGGCACCAGGGCGAACGCGGTCGCGAACTCCGCGGCGCGCCGGAGCCGGGTCTGTGCCGTCCGGCAGCGGCGGCAGCCGGCCAGATGCGCGGTTTGCTCGGGTGTGGGCGCGAGCATCTGGGCCAGCCGGCCGCGGACACCGACGCAGTCCGGATCGCCCTCCTCGCGCTCGGCGACAAGCGTCGCCCGCGCGCGCACGAGCAGCGACTCGATAGCGCCGGGCGTCGTCTCGAGCACGTCTGCGATCTCGTCCTGGGAGAGGCCGCTCCAGTGCCGCAGGACGAACGCATGGTGCTGGGTCTCAGGCAGCGACCACAACGCCGCCCGCACCTCGGCGAGCGCCTCGGACTCGCCTTCGCCAGGGGCGAAGGGCGCCGGCGGGTCGATCTGGGCGGCGGGCGTGTCGCGGCGGTCACGCAGCAGGTTCAGCGAGCGGTGCTTGGTCGCCTTGACGAGCCAGGCGCGCGGGTTCACGAGCTCGCGGCCGGCCTCGAGCATCGCATAGGCCTGAAGGAAGACGTGCTGGACCACGTCCTCGGCGTCCTCGCGCCGGCCCGTGAGGTGGAGGGCGTAGCGGAATGCGTCCGCCGCATGCGCGTCGTACAGCGATGTGAGCTGCGCGGCTGCTCGCGCGTTCCGATCCACCTGTCCACACCCTCCAAGACACGGCGCCGGGGATTTTCCTGCGCCCTCCTCAAAATTATCGGCTCTCGGCCCCCTCTACGCCAGATGCTTCCGTCACCCGAATGGGGGATTTTCGGGGGCCAACCGCAGGAAGTGCGGCCGCGTCCGTTCACACGGGGCCATGTGGGCCACGGCCGACGATCACGGCCCACGATCATGTTGACGCTGTAGCGCGGGGCGTTTCGGCGCAGCGGCAGCTCGGGAACGTTAGGCGGCATGACGCTCATCGTGATCATCCTCATCATCCTGCTCGTCCTCGCGCTTCTCGGGTACATCGGCCGCGGACGGCGCTCCTACTGAAGTCCCGGCGAGGGCATGTTCGACCACGTGACGATCCGCGCCTCCGACCGCGGCGCCTCTGAACGGTTCTACGACACGGTGCTCGAGACGCTCGGGATCGCCAGGTCGCATTCCGACGAGCACTTCGCCGTGTGGGACGACTTCAGCGTGTCGCCGGTCGACGGCACGCACCCGGCGACCCGCGGGCTCCACGTCGGGTTCGTCGCGCCCAGCCCCCGACACGCCGACCGCTTCTGGGAGGCCGGGACACGGGCCGGCTACCGGGACGACGGCGCCCCCGGGCCGCGTCCGGAGTACGGCGACGACTACTACGGCGGCTTCCTGCTCGACCCCGACAGCAACAGCGTCGAGGCCGTCCACCACGATTCGCTGCGCTCCGGCGGCGCCATCGACCACCTCTGGATCCGCGTGGCGAACGTGCCCGCGTCGCGGGCCTTCTACTCGGTGGTTGCGCCGCACGCCGGGTTCGAGCTGCGCCTCGACACGCCCGAGCGGGCGCGCTTCGCGGGCGAGTCGGGGTCGTTCTCGGTGCTCGCGGGGGCCAGGCCCACCGAGCACGTCCACCTCGCCTTCCCCGCCTCCGACAACGCGACGGTCGACCGGTTCCATTCGGCGGCCACCGGCGCCGGCCATCGCGACCACGGCGCCCCGGGCGAACGCCCCGTCTACCACGACGGCTACTACGGCGCGTTCGTTCTCGACCCCGACGGGAACAACGTCGAGGTCGTCTGCCACAACCGCGGGTAGGCCGCGTGGCGATCCGGATCGGCTGCAGCGGCTGGAGCTACGCGCACTGGCGCGAGCCGGTGTACGACGGCGCGCCGGCGGGACGCTGGCTGGCCCTGTACGCCGATCGCTTCCCGACTGTCGAGGTGAACGCGTCCTTCTACCGGCTTCCCACCCTGCGGATGGCGCGGGGATGGGCGGAGCGGGCACCGGACGACTTCCTGTTCGCGGTCAAGATGAGCCGCTACATCACCCATATCCGTCGCCTGCGCGAGGTGCCGGAGAACGTCGGCAAGCTCGTGCAGCGAATCGAGCCGCTGGCGGAGGCGGGCAAGCTCGGCCCGCTCCTGTGGCAGCTCCCGGAGAGCTTCCAGCGTGACGACGACCGGCTCGCGGGGGCGCTCCGCGCGCTCCCGGAGGGCCGTAACTGCTTCGAGTTCCGCCACGCCTCGTGGTTCTGCCCGGAGGTGCGCGAGATGCTTGCCGACGCCGGCGCGGCGCTCGTTGTCGGCGACCACCCGGAGCGGCCCTTCCAGACGCTCGAGCCGACCACGGACTGGTCATACGTCCGCTTCCACTACGGCGCCCGTGGACGGCGCGGCAACTACTCCGAGACCGAGCTGCGGGACTGGGCCCGGCGCATCCGCCGCTGGGGCCGGCGCGGCGACGTGTACGTCTACTTCAACAACGACTGGGAGGGGTTCGCCGTGCGAAACGCGGAGCGGATGCAGAAGTTGGTCACGTGAGTGCGCTCATGAACGAGGCGTGAGCCTCATCGACCGAGCGGCATCAGTCGATCAGCTTCTTCTCCATCTGCCACACGGCGATGCGCCACATCAGCACCGCGAACGCCACCAGCACACCGGCGTGCCACAGATCGGAGACGCCGAGGTGGCCGAGCGCCGCGTCGCGGACGAGCGACACGCAGTGGTAGAGCGGGTTGAGCTCGGCGATCGTGCGGATGCCCGCCGGGAGCGTCGAGATCGGGAAGAACGTTCCCGCGACGAGAAACAGCGGCGTCAGCACGGCGCTCGTGACGTAATTGAAGTTGTCGATCGTCTTCGCGACCGCGGCCACGAGAACGCCGAAGCACGCGAACCCGAACCCCGTCACGAAGCCGACGAACGGGACGAGCAACATCCCCACGTCCGGTGAGAGCCCGAACGCCATCGCCACGATCAGCGGCGCGACCCCGTACGCCCCGGCGCGGACCGAGATCCACAGCACCTCGGCCGTGATCAGCTCCTCGACGTCGACCGGCGCCGCGAGCATGGCGTCGTAGGTGCGCTGGAACTTCCAGCGGATGAAGGTGTTGAACATGCCCGGGAAGGCGGACGAGAACAGCACCGCGGTCGCGACCACGCCGGTGCCGACGTACTCGACGTAGCGCACGTGCTCGACGTGCGAGACGAGCGATCCGAACCCGAGGCCGAACGCGAGCAGGTAGATGGTCGGCTGCACCACCGACGAGAACGTGGTCGCCTTCCAGTACCGGCCGAAGAGGACGATGTCGCGGCTCATCACGCCGGCAAGCGCGGCCGGCTCGAGGCGGCGGACGCGATGGGCGGGCGCGGTCACTCGATCTCTTCCCCGGTCAGCATCACGAACGCGTCCTCGAGGTTCGCCGGGCGGCGGACGCCGTCGGGCGCGTCCCCGTCGAGCTGCTCCGCGCGCATGATGACGACCGCTGGCCCGCTCCGGCGGGTGCGCCAGCCGGCCTTGCCTGCGTGGCGGGAGACCGATTCGAGATGGTCGGGCGGCCCGTACACCTCGAGCGCCTGCTCGCCGGCCTCGGCGCGGACGACCTCCTCCGGCCTGCCCAGGGCGACAATGCGCCCGTGCGACATGACGGCCACGATGTCGGCCAGCCGTTCTGCCTCCTCGATGTAGTGCGTCGACATGAGCACGGTCACGCCGGAGGTGCGCAGGCGGTCGATCAGGCCCCACAGCTCCTGCCGCACCTGCGGGTCGAGGCCGACCGTGGGCTCGTCGAGGAGGACGAGCCGCGGCTCGTGGATCAGCCCACGGGCGATCAGCAGCCGGCGCCGCATCCCGCCCGAGAGCTCGGAGACCCTCGTGTCGGCGCGGTTCGTCAGGTTCGCGATCCGAAGCGCCCGATCGACGGCGTCGCGGCGCTCGTGCCCCGGCACCCGGTAGATGCGGGCGAACACGTACAGCGTCTGGCGGGCGGTGAGCTCGACGTCGAGGTTGTCCAGCTGGGGCACGACGCCCATCCCGATCCGCGCCTGCTTGGAGCCGTGCGGCAGGACATGGCCCATGACCCGGATCTCGCCCTCGTCGGCCCGCGCCTGCCCGGTCAGCATGCGCATCGTCGTCGACTTGCCGGCGCCGTTCGGCCCGAGCAGGCCGAAGCAGATCCCGGCCGGCACCTCGAGATCGAGCCCGTCGACCGCGGTCACCGGGCCGAACCGCTTGACCACGTTCCGCAGCGAGATCGCGCTCGTCTCCGACACCGCCATGGCCCGAGTATAGGGAGCGTCCGGCGGCCGCCCTCAGTCGCCGCGGTGGACGAGGCGGTGGAGCGCCCCCCGCACGTGCTCGTAGCCGAGGTCCGCCTTCGCGGCCAGGCGCAGCAGGTCGTCCAGATGCGCCCGCATCGGCAGCTTCGGATCGGACGAGAGCGCCACCAGGCCGTCCGCCACGAGGCGGGCGGTCGTCTCGTGGCCGCCCTCGCTCGCGCGCAGGTCGTCGACCGTCACGCGCGGGATCGCCTCGACGATCGCGTTGAAGCGGGCCGCGTCGTCCCCGTCGCCCTCCGGGGCGGCATCGCCCATCGCCTCGGCGATGGTCGGAAGCTCCTCGGCCAGGATCGCCCGGTGGAAGCGCCGGACGAGCGCATCCCGCAGACGTTTCAACGCGTCTGCATCGCTCCAGTTCAGCCGCAGGTCGGCGAGCGCCTCGTTCGCCTCGGCGTCGCCGAGATCGGCCGCCGCGCCGTCGCCGAACCGTGCCTCCAGGGCGCGCGGGTTCACGAGCATCCCGATCAGCTGGGTGGCGCCGTCCATCCGTCCCCAGGCCCAGTCGTACGCGCGCCATGACCGGTCGAGGAACCCGCCGAAGTGGCCCACGCGCAGGCCGAGCAGCTTGTTGTCCGGCGGCTTGCCCCCGGCGACCAGCGGGCTGCCGCAGTTGGCGCCGAACCGGTAGAAGCGGAACCGCGGCGTCGGCGTGTAGGGATCCGTGCCGGCGGCGGCGCGCCGCACGACCTCGACCTTGAGCGCCGCCGTGACGAACCCGTCCGCCCCGCCGGCCTCTTCCAGATGCCCGAGCGCGAACCGCAGCGTGCGCAGGATCGCGGCCTCCGCCTCGCGTGCGTCGGGCGAGGCGTAGTGGGCGTCGAGGAGCGCAAGCACCTGGCGGTCGCTCATCCCCGCGCCCCCGGCCGCGGCAACCTTCCCGGCCAGCGTCGCCCTCGCCCGGGCACGCTCGGCCTGGACCTCCCACACCGCCGCCGAGAGCGCGACCAGCGCCCGGCTGACCGCGGCGTCGCCCGGGTTCGCACGTGCCCTGCCGCGCGCGAGCGACATCGCCAGCCGCAGGAGCCGCTCCGCCGCGGAGACGCCCCAGCGCCAGCGGTCGCCGAGGCCTAGATCTGCTTCGGTCGGCAGCCAGTCGTGCGCCTCGCTCCGGCCCGCCTCGCCCATCTCCGCCGGCGCGGACAGCATCTGCACCGTCGTGTCGCGCGTGTCCGTCCCGACCGTGCGGGCCTCCCACACCGCCGCGGCCAGCCGCCAGGCGCGGTACTGGTCGAAGAGCCCCTCGACAGCTCCGTCGAGACGGCCCGCGGCGGCCCGGTCGAAGAGCTCGCGGTCATCGTCGCGGCATGCGCGGGCGTCGCGCTCCATCTGCCGCAGGCGGTCGAGCTGGTTCGCCAGGTTCACCTCACGCGGCAGCGAGAGGGCGGCCATCGTCGGCCCGATCATGCCCTGCTTCTGGTCGAACGCGTCGGGATGCGTCTGGACGAGCCCGCCCTCCGGCACCACGTACGCCACGACCCGGTCGACGTCGGCGTCGACGGGACGGCGCGACACCTCGTCGAGCACCGGCCCGAACGGCTCGTTGTCGAGCACGCCGCCGTCGATCACCCAGCGGGACTGGCCGCCCATGTCCGAGATCGCCGCCATACCCGGCCCCTCGGTCCCCGGGCCTGCGTCGCCGGCCGCCTCCGCGGCGCGGAAGAACGTCGGCTGGAACGCGACCGGGAACGAGGCCGACGCGCGCGCTGCCCGCGAGAGCCGGTCGGTCGCCTCGGCGCCGGCGAACTCGTCATGGCCGCGCAGGTCGCGGCGGAACGTGCACACGACCCGGTACTCCAGCTGGCCGAACCGCGTGCCCGTCTCGTCGGCGTACGTCGTCCCCCGCCCCCGCAGGGACGTCGCGGTCGTGTAGAGCACGACCGCCCTGGGCGACTTCGCCTCCTCGGCGAGCGCAGCCGCGAGCGCGTCGACGGACTCCGGGGACAGCCCGCCGATCTCCGGCACCGCCCGACCCGGCCCGGCGATCCGGCGGAAGACGTCGTGGATCGCCACTGCGAACATCTCGCCGTTCAGCACGGACTGCCGCTCGCCGCCCTTGGGCTGATTCTCGTCGCCGGCGAGCCGGCCGATCGAGGCGACGTCGAGCCAGGTCTGGCGCAGGTCGGGCAGGCTCGTCCCGCGTGCGATCGACGCGGCCAGCGCCGCGCCGTTCAGGCCGCCGGCGCTCGTCCCGGCGATCACGTCGACGGTCACGCGGACGCCGAGCGCGCCGACGAGCGCGTCCCAGAGCTCCAGCACCCGGTCCCCTCCCGGGCTCTCACGTCCGGCCCGCCGCAGCCGGTCGATCTCTGCGGACACGCCGCCCATCCACACGGCCAGCGAGACGCCCCCGTTCATCACGAGCGCCAGGCGGGTCTCGCGAGGTGCGGCCGAGCCCTGGGCCACAGTCCGGCGACCCTACGCCCCAGGCCCGCCGGAATCAAGGCCGGAAACCATCTAGGGTTGCGTCGACGACCCCAGCCGGTCGGTCGGGGGGCAGGCGGCGACAGGCTGGCGGGTGAAGCGCGGCGGGCATGAACGCGCGGACGCCACTTGCACCTGCTCGATTCCGATCGAGGTGGACGACGGCGGCCTCTGGACTTCCTGCTCACAGCCGGGCAGCGCCCCGTCGGCTACCCTTCCTGGTGTTCGCAGAAG
>JBKPMQ010000121.1:0-4059 GCA_046732235.1 Actinomycetota bacterium | reverse complement strand
CGATCTGGTCGTCGACGGGCGTCCCCAGGAAGATGATGCGCTCGTTCAGCAGCCGGGAGTAGATGTCGAAGGAGCGCTCGCCCCTCGACGTCTGCTCGATCACCATCGGAATCAGTGGACTCACATGTGCTCCTCGGGTCGGCCGGCTAGCTCGCGCCGGGGGTCCAGATCGCAGAAGATTTGGCGCTCTCCTGCGCAGTCTCCTTCTCGGGCGTCCACAACTTCTGCTTCGCGTCCGCCTGCTCGGCCGTGATCGGCTTGGCATTCTCCGCGACGATGTCGAGCGCCTTCTGCGCGGCCAGATCGAGCCGTAGGGCGGTCTGGGCGGCCGGGTCGCCGGTCAGCCGCTCGAGGGCCTGATCCACGTCCTCGTCGGCCTCGGCGGCCTGCTCGCGCACCCATTCCTCGACCATCTCGTCGGTCACCTCGATGTTCTCCGCGGCCACGACCGCCTCGAGGGCGAGATCCTTGCGGACGAGGTCGAGCGCCTGCCCGCGCATGTCCTCGACGAGCTGTTCGGGCGTCATCCCGGTGACGCGGAGGTAGTCCTCGAGGGAGACGCCGCGGGCCTGCAGCGTCTGGCTGAACGAGCGGGTCATGCTCTGCAGGCGGCTCTGCACGAGGGCGTCCGGCACGGGCGTCGAGAGCTCCGCGCCGAGCGCGTCCAGCACCGACGAGCGGAACCGGCGCTCGGACTCGGCCTCGATCACCTGGCGCACGCGCTCGTGGATGTCGGCGCGCAGCTCGTCCAGCGTGTCGAACTCGCTCACGGACATCGCGAACTCGTCGTCGAGCTGCGGCAGCACGCGCTCCTTCACGTCGCTCACCTTGACGTGGAAGCTGACGTCCTTGCCCGCCAGGTGGTCGGCGGCGTAGTCCTCGGGCATGGTCAGCGGGATGTCCCGCTCCTCCCCCGCCTTCATGCCGACCAGGCCCTGCTCCAGCTCGGCCACCAGCCGGCCGGTGCCGAGCTCGACCGCGTATTGCGAGCCCGAGCCGCCCTCGAAGGGCTTTCCGTCCATGGTGCCCTCGAAGTCGATGACGAGGAAGTCGCCGTCCTGGGCGCCACGCTCGACGGCGGTCAGCTCGGCGACCGTCGAGCGCAGCCGCTCGATCTCGGCGTCGACCGCCTCCTGAGGCACGTCGGTCGGGGGCTTCACGCCCTCGAGGCCCTTGTACGACCTCACCTCCGGCGGGGGCTTCACCTCCACCTCGGCCGTGAACGCGAACGGCGAGCCCTCGAGCGGCCCGTCCGTCCAGTCGATCGTCGGCCGGTCGATCGGGTCGATGCCGGCGACCGCGACGGCCCGCGAGTACCACCCGCTCAGGTGGTCGCGCAGCGCCTCCTCGACGACGGTGTCGCGGCCGACCTGGCGCATCACGAGCGGCTTGGGGGCCTTGCCCTTGCGGAACCCGGGCACCCTGACGGAGCGCGAGAGATCGGACAGCGCGTGGTCGAACGCATGGTCGACATCGCCCGCGGGAACCTCGACGTCGAGGCGGACGCGGTTGTCGGCGAGTTCGGAGACCTGAGTCTTCATACGGGGGTGACGCCGTGGGTCGAGCCCCCGGAGCCGTTCTCTAACCTTAGTCGCGCCGGGACGGGTGTGCCACCGCCGCGACCGGCAGGTCAGGCGACGCTTGGCACGGCCTCGGCTGGCATTTCCGGAGCCGCGTCGGAGCGCCGCGCGAGCAGCTCCTCCCGCGGCACGCGATCGAGCCAGGCTCCGGCCGCGAGCGAGGTGACGATCGCGAGCAGGACGAGGACGGCGTAGAAGGGCTGGCTGATGATCCCGGCCGCGAACGCCGTCGACGCGACGACGATGCCGGGCCCGCCGCGGGCGTTCATGGCGACCGCCAGGTTGAGCGAGGAGCGGCTCGTCTCACCGGCCGCGCGGGCGCCGGCGAAGACGCTCGCGGCCTTGATGGCGCAGGCGGCGACCAGGAAGCCGACGAAGAAGACGACGCTGAAGCCGTGCACGAGGTCGAGCCCGAGCCCGATCATCGCGAAGTAGATCGGGATGAAGAAGGCGAGGGCGAAGCTCGTGACCGCCATGGTGGCCTCGGACGGCTCGGCCTCGGTCGAGCCGACGACGATGCCGGCGACGAGCGCCCCGAAGAAGGCCTCGATGCCCAGCCCGAGCGCGGCGATCGTGAGCAGGAACATGAACGTCAGCTGGTGGCCGATCGGGCTCGCGCGCTGGATCAGGTTCACGCGCAGGCCGCCGATCCAGCGGTAGGCGACCGGCCCGGCCAGCAGCGACACCGCCAGGAAGGCGACGGTCGCGAGCACGTGGTAGGCGAGATCCGTGTCCGATCCGCCGGTGATACCGAGTGCGCTCGGGAGGCCGAAGAGCGAGCCGGCCTGGGCGCCGGCGTAGCCGATCGCGATCGCGAGCACCACGTAGAGCACGAGGTCCTCGAGCACGGCGACGCCGAGCACGACGCGGGCGAAGTTCGTGTCGAGGATGCCGAGGTCGTGCATGATCCGCGAGATCACCGGGATGCTGGTGACGGCCATCGAGACGGCGAAGACGAGCAGGAACGACCTGCTGTTCCCGTTGGGGCCCCACATCCGGTGCAGGTTCGTGACCTGGAGGATCGCGACGCCGGCGACGAACGGGATCAGCATCCCGGACACGAAGACGGCGCCGACCGTTCGGCGCTCCTCGCGGTGGAAGACGCGCCGGATCTCGACTCCGGTGACGAAGAGCAGCAGGAGCAGGCCGAGCTGGTTGACCGCAGATAGCACCGTGGGCGTGGCGCCCGTAGCCGGGAAGACCCACGCCTGGGCATGCGGCGCGAGCTCGCCGAACAGCGTCGCGCCCAGCAGGAGGCCGCCGACGACCTCGCCGATCGCGCGCGGCTGGCGGTGGCGGACGAACAGGGATCCCATGCCGTGCGCCATGATCAGGAGCGCCGCAAAGGCGATGAGGACATGGGCGACGTCCGCCGTCTGAAGGGCCACCTGCGCTCCTTTGGGAAAAAGCGGGGCCCACACCCCGCGTCTCGATGAGCGTACGGGGCGGTGAAGACCCGGACAACCCCCCTTTCGGGGGCCAGGCCCCGGTTCCGGGGCCTGGCCCCACTCGGGTCCACCCCGTGTTCGGGGGCGGGGGCCTCAGGCAGATCTGCGGTCGGCGAGCCGCTCGCCGAGCAGGGTGAAGGCGCAGACCGTGATCACGATCAGCGCACCGGCGTAGAGGGATTCCTCGGGATGCCCGGCCAGGATGTTCTGCTGGCCCGCGGACACCATGACACCCCAGTCCGCCGTCGGCGGCTGCACGCCGAGGCCGAGGAACGAGAGCCCGGCCAGGTCGATCATCACGTACCCGAACGACACCGTCGCCTGGGCCACGATCAGCGGCACCAGGTTGGGCACGAGGTGCCGGGCGCAGATGCGGAACGCCGAGAAGCCCTGCACCTCGAGCGCCGCCACGTAGGCGAGACGCCGCTCCCGGATGGCGGCGCCGCGCGTCACCCGGGCCAGGTAGGGCATGTGGGCGATCGCGAGGGCGATCACCGCCGAGCGCAGGCCCGCGCCGAAGAACGCGATCACGAGGATCGCGAGCAGGATCCCGGGGAAGGCGAAGATCACGTCGAGGATGCGCGAGAGCACGCCGTCGACGATCCCGCCCCGCCACGCCGCCAGGAGCGCCAGCGGCACGCCCAGGGCGACCTCGAGGATGACGACGAGGAGCGGCCCCACGAGACTCGTGCGCGACCCGGCGATCAGGCGCGAGAGCAGGTCGCGGCCGGTGTCGTCGGTGCCGAGCAGGTGCTCGGACGACGGCGCCGCGAACGGGTGGAGCAGGTCGATCGCGTTCGGGTCGTGCGGCGTCAGCAGCGGCGCGAAGATGGCAACGAGCGCCAGGACGGCGATCACGATCGCGCTCACGATCCCCACGACGCCGATCCGGGGCAACCGCGCGAACCCGACTCGCCGGCCCGCGGGCGCGACGGAGATCTCGGTCACGGCCCGCTCCCGCCGACCTCGATCCGGGGATCGATCAGCGCGTAGAGGAGGTCCACGATCGTGTTCACCACGATGAACGCCGC
>JBKPMQ010000120.1:0-6371 GCA_046732235.1 Actinomycetota bacterium | reverse complement strand
ACGCCCTCGCGGGCGCCGTACGCGAGACGGCGGTTGTGCGCCCAGATCGCCTCCTTGCCGCGCGCCTCGATCAGCTCGAGCGCCCTGTGCAGGGCGGCGACGATGGTCATGGCCGGCGTGAAGGCGGTGTCGTTCTTCGCCTGCGAGTCGGCCGCGACCCGCCAGCTCAGGTAGTGCCGGGGCAGTGTCGCCCGGGCGGACTGCTCCCACGCGCGCGGGGAGACCGAGGCGAACGCGAGGCCGGGCGGGCACATGAGCGCCTTCTGCGAGCCGGCCACCGCCACATCGACGCCCCATGCGTCGACAGCGAGCTCGACCCCGCCCAGGCTCGAGACGGCGTCGACGACGACGAGCGCGCCGGTGGGCGCGACGGCGCGGGCGATCGACTCGATGTCGTGGACGACGCCGGTGGACGTCTCGGACTGGGTGACGTAGACGGCGACCGTCTCGGCTTCGCCGGCGGCGGCCGCGATCCGGCTGGGGTCGAGGCGCTCGCCCCACTCGTGCTCGACGTGGACCGGCTCGATGCCGTACGCGCGCGCCAGCTTCAGCCAGCGCTCGCCGAAGTTGCCGGCGGAGGCAACCACGATGCGGTCGCCGGGCGAGAGCAGGTTCGAGATCGCCGACTCCATCGCGGCCGTCCCCGACCCGGTGAAGAGCAGGACGTCGTGCGCGGTCTCGAACACCCGCTTGAGCCGCTCCAGGGTGTCCGCCAGCAGCGTGCGGAAATCCGGGCTGCGGTGGTGGTGCAGCGGCGCGGACTCTGCGGCGACGACCTCGGGCGGCACCGGAGTCGGGCCGGGAGTGATCAGGTAGCGCTTGCCGTCCACGCGCGGCGAATCGTATTGCGGCCGTCGGACTCCGGGGTCAGACCCCGGTCACAAACCTGCAACGAAACTCGAACGGCCGCCGTTCGGGGTCAGACCCCGGTTGTCAGGCGATCGCGCAGCAGCTGCTGTACCTGGCGGGCGTCGGCGCGGCCGCGTGTCTGCTTCATCACCTGGCCGACGAGCGCGTTGATCACGCCCTCCTTGCCGGAACGGAACTGCTCGACGAACTGCGGGTTCGCGGCCAGCACCTCGTCCACCATGCCCTCGAGCTCGGACGAGTCGCCGATGGACGCCAGGCCGTGCTCCTCCACGAGCGCCGCCGGATCGGCCGACGGGGCGGCCGCGAGCAGCGCGTACACCTGCTTCCCGATCGTGGCCGTGATCGTGCCCGCGGCGATCAGCCCGATGATGCCGGCCAGGCCCTCGGCCGGGATCGTCCCGACGGCGCCGGGCTGGTTCCGCACCCAGTCGGACGCCGCCTTGCCGTCGCCGCTCGCCTCCGCCACCGCCTCGAAGTAGTCGGCGATCTCGGGCGCGGCGTTCAGGTCGGTCGCGTCCTGCTCGCTGAGCCCGTATGTCTCGCGGAAGCGGGCGATGCGGAGCGCGGGCAGCTCCGGCATCACGTCGCGCAGCCGGCGCACCGTGTCGGCGCTCGGCTCGAGCGGGACGAGGTCGGGCTCCGGGAAGTAGCGGTAGTCGTCGGCCTCCTCCTTGGAGCGGCGTGCGTGCAGCGCCCGCGCCTGCGGGTCGTAGTGCAGCGTCTCCTGCCGCACCTCGCCGCCCGCCTCGAGCAGGTCGATCTGGCGCCGGATCTCGGCGGCCATGCCTTCACCCAGGAACTTGAACGAGTTCATGTTCTTGAGCTCGGTCTTGGTGCCGAAGCCGCTCTCCCCCCGCCGCCGCACCGACACGTTGGCGTCGCAGCGCAGCGAGCCCTTCTCCATGTCGCAGTCGGAGACCCCGATCGTCTGGAGCGTGTTCTTCAGCAGGCCGAGGAACGCCACCGCCTGCTCCGGCGATCGCAGGTCGGGCTCCGTGACGATCTCGACCAGCGGCGTTCCGCAGCGGTTGAAGTCGACCACCGAGGAGTCGGCGCCGGCGATGCGGCCGCCCGACCCGCCGGCGTGCACGAGCTTGGCCGCGTCCTCCTCCAGATGCGCGCGCGTGATCCCGACCCGGCTGCCGTCGACCTCGAGGTGGCCGCGGGTGCAGATCGGCTGGTCGTACTGGCTGATCTGGTACGCCTTCGGGCTGTCCGGATAGAAGTAGTTCTTGCGGTGGAACTGGCACCGGTCGGCGATCTCGCAGTCGAGGGCGAGGCCGATCTGGATCGCCTTGTCGACCGCGCCCCCGTTGATCGTCGGGAGCGCGCCGGGGTAGCCGAGGCAGACCGGGCAGGTGAGCGTGTTCGGATCGGCCCCGAAGACGTTGGCGCAGGCGCAAAACATCTTCGAGTCGGTGTTCAGCTGCACGTGGATCTCGAGGCCGATCACGGCCTCCCACCCCTGGTCGGTCATGCTCGGGCCGCCGTTGCGGGAGGCCGGGGATCGAAGCCGATCGCGCCCTCGAGCGCGTGCGCCGCGGCCAGGATGCGGTTCTCGGAGAAGGCCGGACCGACGAGCTGGAAGCCGACGGGCAGCCCCTCGCTCGTGCCGCACGGGATCGAGATCCCCGGCAGGCCGGCCAGGTTCACCGGCACGGTGAGGACGTCCGAGGCGTACATGGCCCACGGGTCGTCCACGCGCTCGCCGATCCGGAACGCGACCGTCGGCGACGTCGGCGACACCACCAGGTCGACGTCGTCGAACGCGGCGGCGAAGTCGGCCCGGATGCGGGTGCGCACCTTCTGGGCCATGCCGTAGTAGGCGTCGTAGTAGCCGGCCGAGAGCGCGTACGTGCCGAGCATGATACGGCGCTTCACCTCGGCGCCGAAGCCGGCCGCGCGCGTGCGCCCGTACATGTCGTGCACCGTGTCGCCGGGCTCGGCCAGGCGCATGCCGTAGCGGACGCCGTCGAACCGCGACAGGTTGGCCGAGGCCTCCGCCGGCGCGATCAGGTAGTAGGCCGGGAGCGCGTAGGCGGCGTGCGGAAGCGACGTCTCGACGATCTCTGCGCCGAGGCCCTCGGCGGCGGCGAGCGACGCGTCGAACGCCTCGCGCACGCCGGGCTCGAGCCCTTTCGCGAGCATGTCGGCCGGCACGCCCAGGCGGACGCCGCGCAGGCTCTCGGCGGACGGCACCTCGATCGGCTCGGGCAGCTCGACGGAGGTCGAGTCGCAGGCGTCCTTGCCGCAGATCACCTGCATGAGCATGGCCGCGTCGCGGACGGTGAGCGCGAACGGGCCGATCTGGTCGAGCGACGACGCGAAGGCGATCAGGCCGTAGCGGCTGACGGCGCCGTAGGTCGGCTTCATGCCCACGACGCCGCACAGGGCCGCCGGCTGGCGGATCGAGCCGCCCGTGTCGGTGCCGAGCGAGAGCGGCGCAAAGCCGGCGGCGACCGCCGCCGCCGAGCCGCCCGACGAGCCGCCCGGGACGCGGTCGACATCCCACGGGTTGTGGGTGACGCCGAACGCGGAGTTCTCGGTCGACGAGCCCATCGCGAACTCGTCCATGTTCGTCTTGCCGAGGGAGACGAGCCCGGCCGCCTTCACCCGCGTGACGCAGCCGCCGTCGTAGATCGGGATGTAGCCCTCGAGGATGCGCGAGCCTGCCGTCGTCTCCTCGCCCTTCGTGCAGAGGATGTCCTTGAGTGCGATCGGCACTCCCTGGAGCCCCGTGCGGCCGTTCCGGTCGAAGCCGTCGGCCTCGGCGAGCGCGGCCTCGCGGCGCGTGCGCAGGAACGCGTGGATGCCGCCGTCGGCCGCCTCGATCCGGTCGAGGTAGGCCGTCGCGAGCTCGCGGCACGAGACCTCGCGCGCGTCGAGCAGCTCGACGCACCGCTCCGCCGTCAGGCCGAGCGTATCGGTCATGCGGTCGGCGGCACGCGGAAGCCGCCGTCGGCCGGGTCGGGAGCGTTCGCGAGCACGTCGTCCAGCGGCCACGAGGGCCGGGCCGCGTCATCGCGCACCTGGTTCGTGAGGTCGAGCGCGTGTGCGGTGGGCTCGACGCCCTCGAGGTCGAGCGACGAGAGCTGCTCGACGTGGCCGATGATCGTGGAGAGCTGCTCCGTCATCCGCGCGACCTCGTCGTCGGTCAGGCGCAGCCGCGCCAGCCGGGCAACGTGCAGCACGTCGTCGGACGAGATCGCCATCGTCGGGCAGGATAGTCAACGAGCGTACCGGGGGCAGCGCTGCCGCCACCCCCGGTCACGGTGCGGGCCGGTGAGTCGTCAGGTGACGTCGTTGGTGTCGACGGCGTGCGAACCCCGAGCAGCGCAAGGACGCAGTGAGCGATGCGTGCTTCGCACGCGAGCTACCGAGGACGCCGCGATGTGACGGGTTGCAGCCGCCGTCCTGTCAAGGCATGCGCCTTGACAGGAATCTTGCCCAGTCTGCGATTCACGCAGGCTGGGCAAGCGGCGAACGTTGCCTGACGACCCACTTACGCGAGGGCGCGAACGCCGCTGGCCTGCAGGCCCTTGTTCCCCTGGACGACGTCGAACTCGACCCGCTGGCCCTCGTTCAGGGTCTTGTAGCCGTCGGCCTGGATCTCGGAGAAGTGCACGAACACGTCCTCACCGCCGTCCTGCTGGATGAAGCCGTAGCCCTTCTCGTTGCTGAACCACTTCACAGTGCCTTCTGCCAACTCGCTTCCTCTCCTTGTTTCACCCGCATGCGCGACGGGATCGCGCAACAGTAAAGCAGGTTCCGGACGTTTGCAACGAAGTCCCCGGAAGGTCGAGACAGAGCTGTTTCAGAGCCTGTGTCGGGCCTTCGCCGCGACGACCGTGTTGCGCAGGAGCATGGCGATCGTCATCGGCCCGACGCCGCCGGGCACCGGGGTGATCGCACCCGCCACCTCGGACACCGGACCGAAGTCGACGTCACCGGCGAGGCCCTCGTCGGTGCGGTTGATCCCGACGTCGATCACGGTCGCCCCGGGCTTCACCATGTCGGCAGTGATCATGCGGGCGCGTCCGACGGCGGCGACGAGGACATCGGCCCGGCGGGTGACCTCGGCGAGGTCGCGCGTGCGCGAGTGGCAGACCGTCACGGTGGCGCTGCGGTGGAGCAGAAGGAGGGCCACGGGCTTGCCGACGATGTCCGAGCGGCCGACGACGACCGCGTCGGCGCCCTCGAGCCCGACGCCGGTCGCATCGAGCAGCTCCATGACGCCGGCCGGCGTGCAGGCCACCAGGCCGGGCTGGCCCGCAACGAGCCGCCCGACGTTCAGCGGGTGGAAGCCGTCGACGTCCTTGGCGGGATCGATCCGCTCGAGCACCTGCTTGAAGTCGAGGCCCTCGGGCAGCGGCGACTGCACCAGGATCCCGTCCACGCGGTCGTCGGCGTTGTAGCGCTCGACCATGGCCAGCACCTGCTCTTGCGTCGACGTCGCCGGCATCGGCTCGTGGAAGGAGGCCATGCCGGCCTCCTCGCACGCCTTGATCTTGTTGCGCACGTAGACCTGCGAGGCCGGGTCCTCCCCGACCAGGATCGTCACCAGGCCGGGTGTGTGGCCGGTGCGCTCCCGCAGCGCCGCCGCGTCCGTTGCGACGCGCGCGCGCACGTCGGCCGCCACCTGCTTGCCGTCGATGATCGTCGCCACGGGCGCGGACGATACCCAATCGCCGGTTGCACGGGTCGGGGCACCGAAAGGGTGATCTTCGTGTGCCTCTATTGCCTTTCTTCGAAAATGCAACAACTGTGAGTGGGAAGCGGCTTCCTGCACGACGTCCCGGTGCTTGCCGTTCCCTCTCACCCTCGGAGGAGGTGAATCTCCTTGACCGACTTCATCCGCGGCCTTCGGGCCGACGTGAGCGACGAGGCCGGCCAGACGATGGCCGAGTACGCCGTCGTCCTCGGCGTCATCACCATCGCGGTGGTGGTCACGCTGGGCCTGCTCAGCACGGCCATCAAGAACCTGCTGAACAACGTCATCTCCTCGCTCTAGGCGCCCCACGATCGGGTCGGGAGACCTCCCAAAGGGTGAATTCCGGCACGTGGACTCAGTTCCGCATCTTCGGATGCCGAAACAGCACTGGGGGCGGTTGCGCCCCGATTCCATCCCGGGAGGATCCGCATGATCGAGTACCTGCACGAGACGGTCGACGCGCTCGAGAACGAGGCGGGCCAGACGATGGCCGAATACGCCGTCGTCCTCGGCGTCATCACGATCGCCGTGGTGGTCACGCTGGGCCTGCTCAGCACCGCCATCAAGAACACGCTGAACAACGTCATCGCGTCGCTCTAGCCGACGTCGAGGCACCGAGGGCGGGCCCCGCGAGACGCCGGGCCCGCCCTCACCTCCCTCCGGAACTCCATTCAGCACACCGTGATCCGACGCCACACACAACGCCAGGACGGTCAGGCCGTCGTCGAGTTCGTCGTCATCCTGCCTGTCCTCCTGCTGGTGCTCCTCGCGATCTACCAGTTCGGTCAGG
>JBKPMQ010000119.1:0-14392 GCA_046732235.1 Actinomycetota bacterium | reverse complement strand
ACGCGGAGGCGCTGGCGCAGCATCGCCGAGCCCTGCGTGAGGCGTTCATCCGCCACCACGGTGTCGAAGTGGACACACAGGGCGACTCGTTCTTCATCGCGTTCTCCACCGCACCGGCTGCCATAGCCACCGCTTCCGAGCAGGGTCGTCACCTCGCCGAGCTCTCGTTGGCGCCCCAGGAAGCGCGTCGCAGGAACTGGGAGGTTCGTCTGCTGCAGGCTTATGAGAGGTGGGAAGGTTTCGCCGCTGAGCTGATAGATCCGCTCCGGTGCGGCGAGATCCTTCAGGCGGTGTTCCCCGAGGTCGCGCAAGCCCTTGTCGTCGACCAGCGATGCGGTCGACGACGAGACCAGGATCTGGCCGCCGTGCCCAGCCGCTGCGATGCGGGCTGCTCGGTGGACGTCCGCTCCGACGTAGCCCTCGTCGGTAACATGCGGCGTCCCGGTGTGGATCCCCATGCGCACCCGGATTGGGCCCGCCGAAAGCAGCTGCTGCGCTTCCGCAGCGGCCGCGATTGCGGCCGGCGCGGTCGAGAACGCGATAAAGAACGAGTCGCCCTGCGTATCCACTTCGACGCCGTCGTAGCGAATGAACGCCTCACGCAGAGCGCGGCGATGCTGCGCCAGGGCATCCGCGTAGACCTCGGCACCCAGCTGCTGCAAGAGGCTCGTCGAGCCCTCGACGTCGGTGAAGACGAAGGTGACGGTTCCGGTCGGGAGCTCGCGTGCCACGCGGCTATTCAAGCGCGGCGAACCACCCGTTGTCGAACCTCTCCCGGAGCGGTCGACTGGAAAGGCGCCTCACTCGACTGCTAGTGCGCCGCGTTCAACGCGACATGGTGGTTTGCGCACGGCCAAGTTCCGCCTACCGGTCGCAGACACCATCGCACAGCTCCGGCTGCCATTGGGCTGGGCCACCTCTGAGGCTCGTGCATGAACGAGCCTGCGCCTCCGGAATCCCTAGAGCAACTCGTCTCCCCGGCCCCTTCGGCAACCATCCCTTTGTGACCTCCGCCGGAGGTCGCTGCGGGCGAGTTGCACGTGTTCATGGCGAGGCGTAGGCTCGTGGCGATCATTACGAGAGGAGGTCAAGATGAAACGTTCGCCCGAGATCGAGCAGTGTGTGCGCGACATGGTGAGCGCGGTCGACCGTGGCGATGTCGAAGCCGCCAAGCGCACGCTTTCTGGCGAAGAGGGCGTGGTCATGATCGGCACGAGTCCCGACGAGTACGCGCGCAGCCAAGAGGGCATGGGCCGGATGATCGAGGATTCCATTCCCGAGGGCCCAGAGCAGATCCACATGAGCGTGGACGAGGTCTACGGCTACGAGCAGGGCGACGTCGCGTGGGCGGATAGCACCGGCAGGTTCACGCGCGATAACGAGACGGTCGCCACGCGCTTCACGACGGTGTTTCACCGCGAGCAGGGAGGGTGGCGGTGCGTGCAGGCGCACGCGTCCATCGGCGTGGCCAACGAGCGCATGTTCGATGCTGGCCTCTCCCGCGAGTCGGCGATCAAGGGACGCGAGTAACGACGACGCGGCGTCACCGGCTAGCACGAGCCCCCGACCATTGTGCCGAGCCGCTGGCTGCGCCGGGGCGACGCTCTGGCCGGCGCCGCCGCCAAATTCGATCGTGCTCCTCGTGATCCCGCGTGCTTTGGGCGTGATCTGCGGGGTCGCGACGTGCTCGAGCGTCGTCTGGTCGGCGACGGCGATATGCGAACGCATGCTGCTCCGGCATCTCAAGTCGAGTTGGGATGGATCGCCCACAACCCAGGCATCGGCGACCTCGCCGTCGGCCTGGCCGGCACCGGCGACGCGCACGCCCTCGAGCGGAAACAGGCGAAGTACCCGACCGGAGGGCGGGCGACGCTGACGTTCGACGGGAGTTGGGTCGACCTCGGATGGGCCGCGGCGCAGCTGGTCGAGTTTCGTCGTGCCGCGCGACCTGTCGGGTTAGACGTCGATCCCGAGCTTGCGCAGATCCAGGATCGTGGTTCGGCGCCAGCGCGTCGTGCTTGGAGAGAAGGGCAGCGTCACCGGCAGGCCGTTCGCCTTCCGAAGCGGCTTCCCGTCGCGGAACACGTGATAGTGGCCGGGCCTGGCCTCAACGGTCAGGCCAGCCGCCTCCAGGCGCCGGATGAACTCGCGCACATCTTTTCGCATAACGGACATGCTTGCATGTCGCCCACGGCACGAGGGATCCACCTTGGCCATCACGACGCCCAGCATCATCGGCAGTGCCATTGTCGGCGCCGCCGGTGGCGGCGTGTGGGGGAAAGTGCGCCATAAGGGGTTCAAGGGTGACCCGTGTGCGCCATCGGCGACAGCCTCCTCACCCGGGTCGACCGCGATCATCGCGGTCGCTGAGGATCGCATGATCAGCCGCTCGAAAGCGGTTCGCGGGCGACAAGAAGATAGCGCGACATGTCGTGGACGCCCGTGCTGCCGCCGCGTTGCTCGCGACAGTCGACGACGCAGAAGCGTCCTAGCGGCGCCGCCGCGAGTGCGGCGGGCGCGCAACCCGCCGCATGGCCGACCCGCCCCCGCTTCCACTGGTCGTAAGCGGCGAGTCTGCCCGCCAGCGTCTGATCGTTTGTGGCGGCGGTCATGTGGGAGGCGAGCGAGCTCGACGACCTCAGAAGCCCTCTTCTTGTGCTCCATTCTGTCTCAACTTCAAAACCGGCAGGCCGTGGTAGCCCCACGGTTCGTAGGTTCGACTCCTGCGCCGCTCCGCTAGGCCGTAAAGCGTGTGGTTGAGCCGGAAGACGGCCATCCGGAGCTCAGGCCTCGGCAGGTGTTTGGATCCGCCCAAGTGCGCCCGGATCCACCTGAATCTTGTACGAGTGCCACTCAAATGCCACTCGTGCCTAGAGTCACGATGACGGACAGCCGTTCCGGCGCCGAACCGCACACCCGCCGCCCGACCAACGCCGCAACCAGCCCTCCTTGGATGCCGCGGAGGTCGACACCGCTTCGCCGCATTCGCTTCTCGTGGCCATGCGCGCAGAGGTGGGTTCGTCAGGCACGGTGCTGCGATGGTATGCCAGTCACTCCCGAGTACGCGGGCCATAGAGGCTCAAGTAGCGAGAGCGCACGTCACGGCCCCCAGCGCAGTTCGCCGCACCGCTCGCATCGGGCGTTCTCGAACAGCTCGGTGTTCGATGGTCCCCGCGAGACAAGGCTCCACAGCATTGACAGTCCGGTATGGCCCAGACATCGGCAAGTCAGCTTCTTGACCCACATAGGTCGCGTTGACCGCAATCGGCGGGCGCGGTTCTCCGGCGTGGACTCCGCCGGCTTGAGGAAATCGTCCTCAGCGATGCGGATGGGCGAGAACGCCCATACGACGAACATCGCCAAGGTCAGGCCGAAAGTCCAGCCGCCCTTCGGCACCCAGGCGTCGACCCACACGCCGCCAAGCGCATAGAACCCTGTGCAGACAGCTTTCATGAGTGTGTTCATATCGCGTGTATCGGTCGCACGGCCGGTGATCTGAGCCGAACCACAATCCGTTGTCGGCGATCCGGGCGTGGAGTCCCGACTGTGTCAAGAGGGCAGCCAGGCGGTCGTCAGCTCAAGCGTGCCGGGGTCCGCGGGCCTGAGTGATGCCCTCGCACTTGGCGGGCGTGATCCCGCCCCAGCCGGCCCTCTCACATGGTCGAACGAACAGCCGCCCTGGGGCGGGACTGGACACGCTACACGGCCAGTTGCTGCGGCGAATGCCTGCTGAGGAGGTCGGCGATCCCGACGCGAGGTTTGCGGTCGTGATCCCGACCGGTCTTTCCGAAACCGCGGCGCTCCGGGTCCCGAGACGGGTCCGCGACCTTCTGCGGATTGACGTGTACGCAGTGAGCGACGATGGCCAGATTAAGAGGCTGGCTAACTAAGCCTTCTCCTCCCGTCAAGCAAACACCACTCGTGTAGCGGACTTGGCTGGAGGAGTGCGGTGGTTGGGCCAAAAACAGTGCATGCATATGCCACTCGAAATGGCACTCACCCCGCCAAAACGCTTTCCCAAGATCCAAAGTCCGCTCAACTTGAACCCGAATATTCCGGCGTTGAACGCCACTCGTTTGCCACTCAGCGCACGAAGCGCCTGCATGCCGGCGAGTACTCCAGGTTGGGAGAACCGAGAGGGGTCTCCATCGTCGGCAGCCCGGCGTCCTCGGATCGGAGCTCAAACACGCGCAGCCGCACCTCGATATCTACAACGCCGGGCTCACATTAGAACTTTGCGGCGTCCTCACGTGAGGGCCGCGGTCGATGAATCGGACAATCCGTCGTCCCGCAACGTCCTTCGGACGGTCGGACCTCGGCGCGCGCGGCGCCGAGGTTCGCCCCCTGACCCACTGGACTCTGCCAGTTCACGGCGGCTGGCTCCTCTAGCCGAGGTGAAGCAGGAGGCGAAGCCGCGGCATGCTAAACGCCCGGCGCCGTCCGCGCGTCCGATACGACATATCCGCGGCGGCGACTCGCTTGGCAGCCGAAAGCTCGGCTAGGTGAACGTGCCGATGCTGTTCGGCATGGGTCATCGCTGAGCGGGTCAATTGCTCCGGTGCTACGGGGTACATTGGAAGTCTCCTTGCGCCGAGGTGGCCATAGGGCGAGCGTATGGGGCAGCACGCGCCCCGTCGACATCTGTCGATGCGGAAGCTCTGTATCCGTCGATACAGTTCATCTTCAGCTGGAAGCCGCCGACCGACGCGCTTGAGCAGTAAGCGGCGGCAGCGACCGCCCAGCCGCCTCGACGCCCCTCCAAAGCCCAACTCGCGCGTTTTCAAAGCCGCGCGATGTGGGACGCTGGCACCCCGGTGCCACACGCAGCGCAAGGATGCCCTCTACTCGTTACGGACGCCGCGGTGTGGAAAACCGCAAGGCGGGTCAACTGCGGGTCACGCCGCGAGCAAGGCCCCGGCCGGTACCGGGACCGCATTGGGCGCTTCGGTCACGAGGAGTATGGCGGGTGTGGAACGAGCGCCCTCGCGACTCATGCTGCCGACTCCCGCGTGACGCGGCCGCTACGCGCCGTCACATCCGCCGTTCACGCGTAGAACGCTCCCGCAAGACGAGAATGGGCGGCGGGCTGTCAACTATGCAACACAACCCGTGCACGACAAGCGGGTTGGGGCCGGCGTCTTGACCGCCGGGCTGCAACCCCCGAGCCGTCGCGGCGTGGCACACCGGCAGGTTCACGCGCGACAACGAGACGGTCGCCACGCGCTTCACGACGGTGTTTCGCCGCGAGCAGGGAGGGTGGCGGTGCGTGCAGGTGCACGCGTCCATCGGCGTGGCCAACGAGCGCATGTTCGATGCTGGCCTCTCCCACGAGTCGGCCATCGAGGGTCGCGAGTAACGACAACGCGGAGTCACCGGCTAGCACCACCGGCCGACCATCGTCCCGCGCCGCTGCGCTCGAATGCGTGGGCACCGGTCGGTCGATGGTGACCGCGTTTGCCATCGCCCGCCCAGGCTTAATCGTGGCCGACGTTCACAAGCCGTCAGCGACGGCGTACTTCTGGATGCCGCAGCCTGCTTGTTCGTAGATGCGTTTGACGGTGCCGCCGATCGCGAAGGTTCCCTCGACCGTCCTGGGGATCCAGTGAATCACCGTGTCGAGCGTGAAGGTGCCGCCGGTGATAATCGCGTTGGGGAGAGCACGGTGTGGTCGATCGCCGCAGTCCATGTGCCGGAAGGTCCCCCGCCGCATATCCTGCGAACGTGCCCTTGGTGGAGGTATACGCGACCTCCGTCCCCTCGACCCTATCGATCCTGGTCGTGGCCGCGGTCGCCACGCTTGCGCTCATCAAGAGTACGGCGGTTGTGACGGCGAGAAGTACTCCGAGACGTCGAGCCATCAGTCTGCCTCAATCCCCGATACCGGCGTGACAGATCTTGCTGGGATTTCCCCGTTTGCGTTCGGCGTACTCGCCTCCCGGTGCGTTTGGGCGCCCGCGGTCCGAGCGCCGGGCTCGCGGGTGCCTGGTGCGCCGCCCGCTTTAAGAGCGGCACTCCGATACGATCAGGACTCCGCAGAGCGGAACGGACTCCAGCGATGCGAGGGGACAGTGGACGAAGACGCGTTCAACATGTCGGTACGGAAGTTCCTCAAGACTCTCGGCGTGACCGCCCAGCGAGAGATCGAGCTCGCCGTCCGCGAGCAGCTCGCGGCCGGAGAGCTGAGGGGGGACGAGGCGCTCGCGACGACGGCGACAGTCACTGTGCACGGCCTTCCGCGCGATGTGATTGTGACCGGCACGATCGCGCTCTCGTAGCGAGCTACCGCCGGCCCGGCGTTTGCCGGGGCGTCTCCTTCTGGGGGTCGATGAAGGGGCGCTCGACCACGACCGCGCTCGTGCGCTCGGCGGGTGTGTCGATCTCGACTTCGGTTCCCAGCTCGGTCAGCCCGATCGGGAGCATGGCGTAGCCGATGTTCTTCTCGAGGCGCGGCGAGTAGCACGCAGACGTGACCTGGCCGATCCGGCGGCCATCGCGGTGGACTGGGAACACGTCAATCATCGACCCGTCGTTGTAGGAGCCGAGCGGCCGGCCTTCGATCTCCACGCCGACCAGCTTCCGCGAGATGCCCTGTGCCTTGATCCGCCGCAGCGCCTCTTTGCCGATGAAGTCGGCGTCCTGGTCGAGGTCGACCATCCAGTCGTACCCGATCCCGACCTCGTACGGATTCTCGGCGAGGGTCATGTCCACGCCATAGGCGAGGATCCCGCCCTCGATCCGGCGGATGTGACAGGGGCCGATCACCCGGAGGTCGTGCCGCTTCCCGGCCTCCACGACCGCGTCCCACAGCTTGAGCCCATCTCGGCTTGCGTTCACGACATAGATCTCATATCCGAGCTCGGAGGTGTATCCGGTGCGCGAGACCACCACCTGCATCCCCTTCAGCTCCGTCTCGGTAAGGAAATAGTACGGAAGATCGAGGATCGTGTTTCCGAACAGATCGACCATGACGTCCGCTGACCGCGGTCCCTGGAGCTGCACAGGGGCGACATCAGCCTCCTCGATCGTCACATCAAGGGAGGATTGATATGCCAGGCCCTTGCACCACAGCAGCACGTCACTGTCGGCAAGTGAAAGCCAAAAGCGATTCTCATCCAGCCGCAGCAGCACTGGGTCGTTGACTATGCCTCCATCCTCGGCGGTGACGAAGACGTATTTGCATTGCTTTACCTCACACTTGTGAAGGTCCCGCGGCACCAGCATATTCGTGAATGAAAACGCGTCCGGTCCAGAGATCTCAACCTGGCGCTCGACCCCGACGTCCCACAGCGTCACTCCTTCGAGAAGCTGCCAATACTCTGCGACAGGATCGCCATAGTGGCGCGGGTGGTACATGTGGTTGTAGACGCTGTACATCGCCACGCCGTGGCGCCGGGAACCGTAGAAGAAGGGTGACTTGCGTATCCGCGAGTACAACAAAATCTCTGGGTGGTAGTTCACCGACACCGCGCACCTCCTGGTGGGATGCTCGGATAGTGCCCTCAACGACAGGTCGCTAACCCATGCGACGCTTTCCGAGTCCGACAACTCAGGTGGATGGCGGCGCGGCCATCGGCTGCGAGCGGGCGGGCTTGCTCGAGGTCGGTCAGGGTGGAGGAGTCAGTGGCCACTCCGGTAGCTCGTACCGCAAGCGGGGACGCGTTGAAGCGTCCCCGCGTAAGCGCCGCCCAACTGTCGGTCGGCCCATGGGCCGATGAAGCCGGACAAGGTGCTCATCGACGAGATCTCACCCCACCAGCAAGGCCTCGGCGTTGCGGATCGCGCGCGTTCCTGCAGTCGGAACCGGTGGAAACAGTTGGTGGCTTACGCGGAAATGACCCGCCGAGGGCCGAGAGCGGGGCGAACCCAGTGCGTGCTCGTAGCGGGCCAAACCGAGTCGGCGCGGCGCGCGGAGGGTCGGGGCCTAGCATCGCCTGGGGAGGCAGCCCGACTGCAGCAGCCCGCTTGAACCAATCGACACGATCACGTAGTCTCGATCCCGCGGGCTCTCCCGGGCGCGGGTCGCATCAAGCAGGTGGTAGGTCAGAATGGGCAGCGTATCGACACCGTCGATGAGAACGCGGCGAGGCCGGCGTCATGGTTGCAAATGGCACGATCGAGGCTTACCATGATCCTTGTTCGCGGCGGCGCCGGAGACGGTGCGGCGCCCAGATCCTCCCGGGTGAGGGTGGTATGCGACGGCGGTGTCGGTTCTCGTTGGATGGCGGTCGTGGTGGAGCTAGGGGCCTGCGGGTATCGGTCGCCGCAGCGCTACTGATGGTTGGGTCGGTGGTGGTGGTCGGCCTGTTCGGCGGTTCGGTGTCGGCGGCGGCGGCCGCGCGGACGACGAGGGTGAGCGTCGCGAGCAGTGGCGCGCAGGCCCACAAGGCGAGCGCCCCCAGCGGCATCTCGGGGGATGGTCGGCTGGTGCTTTTTAGTTCTGCGTCGCATCGGCTGGTCAAAAACGACACGAACCGCACCTCGGATGTGTTCCTGCACCACCGCGTAAACGGGCGCACACGACTCATCAGCGTCGCCGTCGACGGTGGACCGGCGAACGGCTGGAGTAACGGCGTGGCGATCACGCCTGGCGGCCGCTGGGTGCTGTTCAACTCGGGGGCCAAGAATCTGATTCGCACGCGGCTCATCGGCCCGAATGTCTTTCTCCGTGATCGTCGCCGCCGCATCACGCGACTGGTCAGCATCCAACCGGGAGGCGGTCTGTTCACGAGAGGCGCGTGGGGGGTCGCCGTCTCTGATAACGGCCGCTACGTGCTCTTCGAGACGAACACCGCCGGCTACCTGCGCGACCTGCAGCGGGGCCGGACACGACGAATCGCCCGCCGACAACCCACCAAGGTGGCTCCCTTGGGCTTGTCCCCCGACGGCCGCTTCTTCGCATACGTAGACCTTCGCTCAGCCACGAACCTTCGCGTGCACGACCGAGCGACAGGCCACACCTTCCGGGTGCCTCTTCCGCCTCGCTGGACCACCTTCGGGCGCCTCACGTTCACGCGCGATGACCGCTACGTGTTCTTCGACGCCGACACGCCCACCAATTTCGTCGTGGCGCGGTGGAAGCGTGGCGCACCCCGCGTCCGGAAACTGACGGGCAGCGCCGACGCGACTCTCGACGGGATCTCCGGCAACGGCCGATACTTCGCCTTCGAATCCGAAACATCCACCCTCGTCCCCGGAGACACGAACAACCAGGCAGACCTCTTCCGCAAAGACCTCACCACAGGAACTGTCAAGCGTGTCGATCTCACCGCCGCCGGAGGCCAAATCAAGTCCGGCCTCACCTTCGTGGGTTCAGCCTTCATTTCCCGAAACGGCGCCTGGGTGACATTCAGCGCGAGGACTGACGGCACCGTTGCAGGAGATACCAACGGCGTGCCTGACGCCTTCGAACGCGGCCCGCTGCCCTAGGAGCACCGGCCAAGGAGCCCGTCACCAGCAGATCGATTGGTAGATCTCATGCAGGTGCCCGTCATGCGGCGAGTTGCGGCGATTGCGGACCGTCGGTGAGGACCATGAACCGTTGGTCGACCAGCCAGGTTAGGCGACAATCGTCCGCGCGAATGCCACTCACCAGGCCGAATCGCTCTCTCACAACCAAATGTGCCTCGACTTCAAAGCGGCGCGATGTGGGCTGGTCCCGGGGTGCCACACGCAGTGCAAGGGTGCCTTCTACTTGTAGGGCAAGCCGCGGTGCTCGCCGGCATGGTCGTCGCGCAGCGCTCTTGAAGGAACCGGCTTCGCGCATTGACGAGCTCGCGCGGGCATGGGAAACGACGACCCGTGGCCGGTCGGAAGCCGACCGGGCCCGGCCACCCGCACTTTGCCTCGACGACGCGACGCTCGCTGCTGGTTATCGAGGGGCGTGCGATGCCGACACCCGACCCTGAACCCGCCGATCTACGTCTGTTCCCAACCTAGAGGCTCGGCTGGTCTTCGGCCCAAGACGCAGGCGGAGCGCCCAGACGCCTACCGGACGACCTGAGTCGGGGTGCAGGCGTGCGGCGCCTTAAGCCACGCGGAGATCTCGCCGCAGCGTGGGTATGCGAGAGAACTAGGCGCGCGATTAGTCAGATAGCGGTGCTGGGACTGGCGAAGCCAGAGGCAAGCAACATGCTGCGATCGACGCCAAGGCGAGCGAATGCCGCGTTCGCTTCGGCGGCGAGGCCTTCCGCCGAACGCGTCTGGCCGAGTGTTTTCAGGCATCGAACCTGCCCTGCCAGTGCCAGTGCCTCCTCGAAGACATCGCCGAACGCATTCCAGTTCGAAGCGGACTCGCAGTAAAGCTCAAGCGCGGTGTTTGTGTCGCCGTTGGCCTCATGGATCATCGCGCGGGCGCTCGCCCGGACGTGCTCCAGGAGCGTCGTGCCTACTGGGACGTCGGATGCGAGCTTTTCGGCCCGGTTGATCTCCCCGACCGCGAGGAGCAGCCGAAAAAGGAGTCCGGACGCCGCATCAATGGAAATCTCGTCGACCGTGATTCGGGATAGGTGATCGCGAGCCGCCGTGTGGTCGCCGCGCATCCAGGCCAGAAACGCGTTCGTCGCTAGGGCGGGTGCGAGCACCTGCGTATCCCTGATACGCTCCGCCTGCCCGAGGACGCCGTCCATGGTTGCTTCGGCTTCGTCGAGTCTCCCCTGAAGAGCGAGAATCCGCGCTTTGTCGCTCTTGGCGCGTGCACCATGCTGGGCGGCATTCGCGTCATCTGCCCACTCGATCACGGTGTCTGCCATAGATATGGCGCCGGGCCAATCTCCCAGCATTACTAACGGAAGGATCGATTCCAGACGGGCGAGCATCTCGTACGTCTTGTCGTGAGTACGAACACCGTTTCTAATCGCCTGTTGGTAAAGGTCGAGAACGTGCAGGGCGCCGTCCCAATGGAGCTTCGAATGGCTGAGGTGGACGAGTGCCATGGTCGTCCAAACGGATCCGTGCTGTTCGTAGATCTCGAGCGAGGTCTGCAGGTCGTCGAGACAGCCGCGGTCAGCGAGTTGTCTTCGCAATAGACCTCGGACATTCAGCGCGGTCGCGATACCTGGCTCGTATCCAACCCGTTGGGCCATTTCCAATGCGCGGGTCGTGAGGTCGCGGGCGCGGTCATACTCGCCGCGAAATACCGCGAGAAATGCGCCGTTTGTCAAGACCATCGCGAACCCGCCGGTGTCCGGACCCCTCGCGAGAATCTCGACGGCCTCGTCGAAAACGGCAACGAATTCATCCCCCTCTCCAACAAAATATGCCGCCTCAAGCTCCTGGAAATAGGACTCCCCGAGGGACTCCCAGTCTCGAGCCTCGAGCGCGAGCTCCCGAGCCTCCGCGAGGATGGCGCGCGCAGCGGAGAGATCGCCAGTGCGGAGGGTGGCGGTGCCTAGTACACAGAGAAGCCGGGCTCGTTCCGGGTCGCCGGCGTTGGCGAGTTCCATAGCCTGGCGAGCAAGTCTTTCTGCATGCCCTGCGTCCATCTGCATCGCACGTGTGGCGGCAATCGCGAGATGGCGGACGGCCCCGCGCCTCGCCAATTCCGTGTCGTCTTCGCCCATGCCGGCCCCAAGCTCCAGCGCGGTGCGGTAGTGGTACGCGATGAGCTCGGCTCGGTCGCCGATACGGTCGCCGGCCGCGTGCTCAATCCAGCGCGCCGCCTTGGCATGCAGGCCGCCGCGGCGTGAGCGTGGAATTCCCTTGTAGGCGACCTCGTGAACCAGGTCATGCCAGAAGGTGTATTCCTGGTCTCCGGGAATCCCCGACGATCGGACTGGCCGCACCAATTCCTTCCGCGCGAGATCGTGCATTGCGAGTTCCACCTCGCTCGCATCGCGCCTGCCGATTGCGGCGAGAGCTCCGACCCAAAACGCCTTGCCGATAACCGCGGCATCCTGGAGCAGCGCCTTACGAACGTTCGGAAGGGTGTCGATGCGAGCTGCGATCAACGCCTGCAACGTGTCGGGCATCTCGGTTTCGACCGTGGCAGTCCGCTCCATGAAGAGGCGTGCGTACTCCTCCGCATAGAGCGGGTTTCCTCCGCAACGGTCGACCAGCAGCGCCACGGCCGACGACGTCGTCGGGACTGGAAGCAGCGCCTGTGCCAGCTCGCGCGTTTCCTCCGGTTTGAGGGGGCGCAGTGCGAGGGTCGACGCGTTGACGAGGTCGCCACCCCATCCTGCGTGTACTTCAAACAGTTCTGGCCGTGCCGTGCAGAGCACGAGAATCGGCACGTCTGCAGATCGTTCGGCAAAGTGGCGCAGAAAGGCGAGCAGTGCCGGATCGGCCCAATGGACGTCCTCCACAACCAGCACCAGCGGCGACCGTGTCGCCAGCTCGTCGAAGACGCGCCTCCATGCCGAAAACACCTGGTCGCGATCAGCAGCCTCGCCTGCGAGTCCGACGAGCGGGCTCAGGCGTGCTCTCAGCCAAGCGGCGTCGCTCATCCCGTCCACCAGCCGGCCAAGCTTGCGGGCCGCTTCTTCCTCGGAGTCCTGCTCGGTGATGCCGGCTTGGCTCTTGATGATCTCAGCCAGGGGCCAGTAGCCCACGCCGTCGCCGTAGGCGAGGCAGCGGCCGCGTCGCACGACGGGCTGCGGCGCCTGTGCCTGAAGCCGCTTCTCGAACTCGATCACGAGTCGGGACTTGCCCACACCCGGTTCCCCAACCAGCGAGACCAACTGCAGGCTAGGTTCTCCCGCCGCTCGCTCGTACAGACCTGCCAGCAAACTCAGCTCGCTGGCCCGCCCAATGAGCGGCGTGTCCCTCAAATGAGATTCCGGGGGGTCGGTCTGCAGGCTCACAACGCGCCACACCGGGACGGGCTCTGGCTTTCCCTTCACCTGAGCCGCCGGCAGCGTCTCGAACTTGACCGTGCCGCGAACGGCGCGAACCGTTCCCTCACCCACAACGACGCCTCCCACCGGCGCAACGCCCTGCAGCCGCGACGCGGTGTTCACGACGTCGCCGACCACACCGAACCCACGATCCGCTCCCGGATCGACGCGCACCATGGCTTCGCCGGTATTCACCGCCACCCGTACGTCGAGCTCGACCGCAGCAATGATCGCAAGCGCCGCTCGCACGGCACGCTCCGCGTCGTCCTCGTGGACGATCGGCGCGCCCCAGACACCGACCACGGCGTCGCCGATGAACTTCTCGACTACGCCGCCGAATCGTTCGATCTCCTGGCGCGCAATCGCGTGATAAGCCGCCAGATCCCGACTGACGTCCTCCGGATCGGCTGCGTGGCTACTCGCGGTGAAGCCGACCAGATCGCAAAAGAGCACGGATACAACCTTGCGCTCCTCCGCCGACCCATCGGGCGGTGGTACCAATCGGAGGCCGCACGAATCGCAGTAGCGCGCTGCGTCGCGATTCGCGTGGCCGCAGTGAGGACAGGCGGACACTTGAGTCTCGCTATGCCCCACCATGGCCGGGGCCCAGGACATCCACACTGGCCATGTGGCGATCGTCGCAGACCAGGCGCGCGATGGCAACCGTATTGAGCGTCCTTCTAGCGGCGGGTCGGGCAGACCCCAAAGCAAGCGCCTGGGACATAACGGTCTATCAGGCGAGTCCAGCGTCTGGCGATTGCTTCGCGGGATCCACGAACGGCTCGTAGTTGAACCGCGACTCGTGGCGTGCGATACTTTCTGTCTCCGGGCCGGAGGGTCGAGGCTGATGGGGCTATTGGCCGGCAGATTCGCCCGCACCAGGCACTGCTTTGGGTGGCGCCATGACTACCCTGAAGTGGAGGGGGAGGCCAGAGGTGTCTCCGGGAGGGTCGCTGCCGGGTCGTATCACCTACGTCTGGGCGATGTTGGCGCTCATCCGACGATCGCAGCCGCGTGGTTGGTGTCGTCTGGAAGTGGGATTCGGGCAGTAATGGCCTCCGCGAATGAGTTCCAGCAATCCCACTCGGGAAGGCCGGTGTGGGCGAACCGCCGACCCTCGCAGACGCTGGCCGCGTCGGTTGGGCACGCCGACATCTCGATGTCGCGTTGGTTATGCCAGCCAGCCGATCAGCGCGCAAAACCAGCCCGCGGAAAACGCCCCGATTGCCTGTTGCCAATAGGGCAGCTCCAGGGTCTTGCCTTTGGCGCCGATGGTGACACTGCAGACCAGGGACATTCCCACCGCGATCAAGTAAGAGGCATCAAGCATGGCCAGCGGCCTTGGTCTGATAGTTGACGGCCGCGGTGCGAGAATCGCATCTGGGCACCCGTTGCCGCGAGCTCGACAATGTCGATGAGGCGTCGCGGCAACGTGCCCGGCGCTGTCGCGGCATGGAAGAGCGCACCGACGATGGTTCTGTCCCTGAACGTCGGCTCTGAGACTGTCTCTTATACACATCTGACGCTGCCGACGACAATTAAGCCGTGGTGGTGTGGGG
>JBKPMQ010000118.1:0-9882 GCA_046732235.1 Actinomycetota bacterium | reverse complement strand
ACCGCCCCCTCCGCGCTGGGCCCGCGGCTGGCTGCTACGGCGGTGCCGTCCGACGTCGCCGAGGCCCTCGACCGCCTGCCGGTCGACGCGGCCGTGCTCGTCGCCGCCGCGGGCGGCCCCGGGGCCGATGCCGCCGAGCTCTACCTCGAGCGGCTGCGCGGGATCCGGCTCGAGATCGACGGCACGGTGTTGCGGGACGAGCTCGGCCTGGCCCAGTCGCCCCGGGTCGGGGAGGTGCTCGCCGAGCTCCTCCGGCGCAAGCGCAACGGCCAGCTGTGCGACCGCGGATCCGAGCTCGAGGCGGCGCGCGAGCTCGTCGGGCGGAGGGCCTCGTGAGCGGCCTCGCCTGGACCGACGGGCCGGTCCCCGTCCTGCGCTGGGAAGGCGCGCCCGAGGGCGTCTCCGTCGCGTTCACCACCCGCCGCGGCGGTGCCTCCCAGGGGCCGTACGCCTCGCTCAACCTGGGCGCCCTGACCGCGGACGAGCCCGGCCGGGTGGCCGAGAACCGCCGTCGCGCCGTGGCCGCGGCCGGCGGCGATCCGGGGTCGGCGACGATGGCCTGGCAGGTGCACGGCCGCGAGGTCCGTGAGGTGACGGATGCGCCGGCCGGCGGCCGCTTCCTCGAGCCCGGCGCCGAGCCGTTCCCGCGCTCCGACGGCCTGGCGACATCGCTTCGCGGGAGGCCGATGATGCTGCTCACGGCCGACTGCATCCCGGTGGCGATCGCCCGTGCCGACGGCGGCCGGCTGGCCGTGCTGCACGCCGGCTGGCGCGGCCTCGAGGCCGGGATCGTGGAGGCCGGCGCCGATGCGGTCGGGGGCGAGATCGTCGCCGCAGTCGGCCCGGGTGCCGGCCCGTGCTGCTACGAGGTGGGGGACGACGTCGCGGCCCGGCTGCAGGCCCGCTTCGGTGCCGACGTCGTCCGCGACGGGCGGGCGGACCTGTGGCTGTGCGCGCGCCGCGCGCTCGAGACGGCGGGCGCGACGGAGGTGGCCGTGGCGGGCGAGTGCTCGATCTGCAAACCGGACCGGTACTTCTCGCACCGGCGCGACCGCGGGATCACCGGCCGCCAGGGAGTGGTGGGGGTGCTGGATGCTTGATCCGGCCGCCGTCGCCGCCAACCTCGCCCGGATCCGCGAGCAGGTCGGGCCCGAGGTCGAGATCCTGGCGGCCACGAAATACGTCGATGCGGACGATCTGCCTGCCCTGCACGAGGCCGGGATCACGCTCGTCGGCGAGAACCGCAGCGACGCGCTCGCGGCGAAGCAGGCGGCCCACGCCGGCCTCTTCACGTGGGACTTCATCGGCCACGTCCAGAGTCGCAAGGTGCGCGACATCGTCGGGCGCGTACGCCTGATCCATGCCGTCGACTCGCTGTCCGCGTGCGACCAGCTCGAGAAGCGCCGGGAGGGGGCGACCGTCGACTGCCTGCTGCAGGTGAACGTCGCCTCGGAGGACACGAAGTCCGGTGTCGAGCCGGGGGACATCGACGCGTTCCTGGAGCAGGTCGCGCCGCTCTCCGGGGTGCGCTTCCGCGGTCTCATGACGATGCCGCCCGCCGTGACCGACCCCGAGCAGGCCCGGCCATGGTTCGCGGCGCTGCGCGAGCTGCGCGACCGGCTCGCCCCGGCCTGGGCCGGCAGGCACGATCTGACCCATCTCAGCATGGGCACGAGCCAGGACTACGCCGTCGCCGCCCGGGAGGGAGCGACGATCGTGCGGGTCGGCGGCGTCCTCTACGGGCGATAGAGTTCGTGCTCACATGGCCCTGAGCGATCTGTGGAATTCCACGCTCGTCTACTTCGGCGTGCGCGAGGAGGACTGGGACGACGAGTACGACGACGACGGGTCCGCCGCCCACGAGGACCTCGAGCAGGTCTACAGCGAGCGGCCGAACGTCCGGCGGCTGTCGCCGCGGCGGCGGCCTGGGTCGGACTTCGACGACATCTTCTCCGAGGAGGCGCCCCGGGCGGTACCCCTCCGCGGCGGCCGCAACGGATCGCCACCGCCCCAGCAGAACGGCCATCGCACCGCCGGACAGGTGTCGCTGGTCGTCCCCAAGAGCTTCAACGACGCCCAGAAGGTCGCCGACAAGCTGAAGTCGGACGTGCCGGTGATCATCAACTTCCAGAGCGCCGACCCCGAGCTGGCGAAGCGCCTGGTCGACTTCGCGAGCGGCCTCACCTACGCGCTGGACGGGTCGATGCAGCGGGTCGCCGACCGGGTGTTCCTGCTCACGCCGAGCTCGATCTCCGTCTCGGCCGAGGACAAGGCGCTCCTGATGGAGCGCGGCTTCTTCAACCAGTACTGATCCGCTTTCCGATCCAGACCGAGCGGCTGTCCATCCGCCCGCTCACCGAGGCGGACGCGGGTGCGATGCAGGCGGTCTTCGGCGACCCGGACGTGATGCGGTTCGCGGGCGGCGGCGCGCGGAGCCCTGCAAGGACGCTCGAGCGGGTGCGCGGCCTGATCGAGCATCAGGAGCGGCACGGGTTCAGCAAGTGGGGCGTCGAGGAGCTCGGCTCCGGGAGGCTGGTCGGCGACTGCGGCATCCAGCTGCTCGAGGGCGGCCCGGACGTGGAGCTCGGCTTCCACCTTCGCAGATCGGCCTGGGGGCGGGGCTATGCGACCGAAGCTGCCCGCGCCTGCCTCGACGCCGCGTTCACCGGCCTCGGGCTCGTCCAGGTCATCGCGATCGTCGCCCCGGGGAACGCCGCCTCGGTGCGGGTGCTCGAGAAGATCGGGATGCGGGCGGCCGGCGAGCGCGAGGCGCTCGGCCGGACGTGGGAGCTCTTCATCGCGCGCGGCCGTCCGGCTCCGGAGCGTCGGGGAGCGGCAGCTCGACCGTGATGGACGTGCCCGCGCCCGGCTCGCTGCGCAGGGTCAGCTGTCCGCTCAGCGCCTCGACACGGTCCTTCAGCCCGACCAGGCCCGAGCCGCGGCCGAGGTCGGCGCCGCCGACGCCGTTGTCCTCCACGCGGACCGCCAGGACGCCGCCGGCCTGCTCCACCTCGACGGTCACCCTCGATGCCTCGGCGTGCTTGGCGGCGTTTGCGAGGGCCTCGGAGACGACGAAGTACGCCGCCACCTCGATCCGCTCCGGGAGGCGGCCGTGCGGCGACAGCTCCAGCTGGACGGGGACGGCCGAGCGGCGCGCGAGTGCGCGGAGCGCCGGCGCCAGACCCCCCTCGGCCAGGATCGCCGGGTGGATGCCGCGTGCGAACTCGCGCAGCTCCTCGAGCGCGCCGTCGAGACCGGTTGCGACGCCGTCCAGCTCCTGCGCCAGCTCCTCGAGGTCGGGGGGCACCGACGCCTGGGCCGCACGCAGCTGCAGCGTGGCCGAGACGAGGCGCTGCTGGGTCCCGTCGTGCAGGTCGCGCTCGATCCGGCGCCGCGTCTCGTCGGCGGTGGCGACGACCCGCGCGCGGGACGCGGTCAGCTCCGCGTGTGCCTCGGCATTCGCGATCGCCGTCGCGACGAGCTCCGTGAAGTCGGCGAGCCGTGCCTCGGTCTGCGGCGGCTGGACCCGCTCGCAGGTCGACGCCACCACCATGACACCCCACAGACGGCCCTCCACCACGACCGCCGCGCCGACCGAGGAGCGGATGCCCGGTGTCGACGCATCTCCGGGGTCTTCGCGGGAGGCGTGCCCGTGGGAGTCAAGGCGGGCGGAGCTCCCGCTCTCGAACACGAGCGCGCTGATGCTTCGGCCGCCGATCCGGATCGGGCCGCCGACGTGCACCGGCTCGCCGGTGCCGCTCCAGCGGGCGAGCTCTGTGACGGTGCCGTCGCCGCCATAGCGGCCGATCAGGGCGAGGTCGGCCGGGAGCAGCTCGCCGACCTCCTTCGCGACCGCCGCGAAGATCGCGGTCGGCGGCGCGCCGTGGGCGACGAGCGTTGCGACCCGGCGCAGGGCGGCCTGTTCGTCGGCGAGCGCGGCGAGCTCTGCCCGGCCGCGCTCGAGCGACGCTCCCATGACGTTGAACGCGCGCTCCAGCTCGCCGATCTCCGCCACGCCGGTCTCCGGCATGCGTGCGTGCAGATCGCCCCCCGCCAGCCGCGCCGCCATCCCGGCCGCCCGCCGCACCGGTCGCACGATCGCCCGGGTCAGGTATCCGGCGTAGACGGCGATCAGCACGACGGAGCCGACGAGCGCGATCGTTGCCGCTGCCGCGGCACGTTGCGCCACGTCGGACACCTGCTCCTGTGCGCTCGACACGGCGCGGCGTTCCGCGTCGATGACGCGGTCGAAGTCGGCGCGCATCGCGTCGACGCGCAGCCGGCCCGCCTCGGTCGCTGCAACGGAGCGGGCCGCCGCGTCGCCGCGCCGCGCGGCCGCCACGAGCGGCGCCGAGTAGTCGCGGACGTACGACCGCTCCGCGCGCTCGATCTGGCGTACGGGCGCGCGCTCCTCCTGGTTGGACGCGACGAGCCGGAGCAGCCGGCGCGCGCGGGCCGGGAACTCCCGCCGCGCTCGCCGCCAGGGCTCGAGAAACCGCTCTTCCCGCGTGAGCAGGAACCCGCGCTGGCCCGTCTCGAGGTCGAGCACGAGGCGCTCCAGCGCATTGGCCGCGACCAGCACCTCCTCCGAGTGCTTGACCCGCCGCTCGGCGTCGCGCACGTCGTCGATCGCGAACAGCAGGCCGGCGAACGCGGCCGCGACGACGACGGTGAGCGCGGCGCTCGCGGCGATCATGCGCTGGGTCAGGCCGCTCGGCGACCCGGGCCGGTCATCCGCCCCCGAATGGTCTCCGCGCCGGCCGTCTCCACGACGGCTCCGCGGTCGCATGGATCGAGCCTAGACCATCCACCCGCCGGGTGGAACTGCGAGACCGGCGCGGCCGGCGGCCTCGACCGTGGTGCTCAGGCCCGCTCGCCGCGGCCCGCGAGGCGCCGGATGACGTTCGCCGACAGCTCGGACTTCGGCACGAAGCCGGCCGAGGGCGTCTGCTCGAGGAGGTCGGCGAAGTCGGCCTCGGCGTGCGTCGAGATGAGGATCACCCTGGCGCGCGGGGCGGCCCCGGCGAGGCGGCGGGCCAGATCGAGCCCGCTCTCGGAGCCGAGCGAGATGTCGACCAGCACGACGTCGGGGCGGAGCTCGGCGGCCTGCCGCAACCCCTCGGCCGTCGTCGACGCGGTTCCGCAGACGTTCAGCCCCTGCCGCTCGAGCAAGGTCGACGCCGCGTCCAGGAAGGACGGGCTGTCGTCGACAAGGAGGCAACGCACGGTGCCTCAGTCTCGCACCGGCGCGCCCGGCCGGCATTACCGCTATCCGGAATTCCAACATGCAGCCCAGCACCGCCGCCAGATCGCTGCCAGCGTCGATGCGGTGCGCGTCCACGTGCGTGATCGTTCGGGCATCCCGCAACCGGTCTCCGGAGGAGCGATGGAGCACGTCATCATCATCGAGAAGCATGACTCCGGGTTCGAGTTCGACCGCGACGCCCACGAGCGAGCTGTGATCCGAGCCTGGCGCACGGAGCAGCTGCGACGGCTCGGGCTGCCGCGGCCGGTCGCGGACGTGTTTGCGGACACGGTGGACTGGCACGACCTCGCGGCGCTCGTGGCCCGCGGATGCCCCCCGGCGCTCGCGCTCCAGATCGTGCACTGACGCAGCAGCCGCCGGGTTCCCCGCCGCCTGAGGCGCCGCCGACGGGCTCCCCCGCCGCCCAGCCCGCCCCCCGCTGGTAGTGGGCGGGGCGGGGGGCGGGCAGGACAGGGGAGGAAGCTGGCTCGGGGTCATGGGGCGCCGGGAGCGACGCTGGTCTCCCGTGACCCCTCGCCGCACGACGCCGAGTCATTGAGGCAAGAATCCCACCGACCGCCCGGCCGCGCCACGCAGCCAGCACCAAACCCGCCACCTGCTAGCCGGTATCCGGGCCTTCCGAATCCCGGGAGCCGGGGACCGGGTGCTACCGGGTCTCCAGATAGCGGAGCACCGCCAGCACCCGGCGGTGATCGTCACCCGTCTCGGGCAGCTGGAGCTTGGCCAGGATGCTGTGCACGTGCTTCTCGACCGTGCCTTCCGTGACCCACAGCTGACGGGAGATGCCGGCGTTCGAGCGGCCCTCCGCCATCAGCGCGAGCACCTCCCGCTCCCGCGCGCTCAGCTCCTCGAGCGGGTCCTCGACCCGCCGCGCCGCGACCAGCTCCCGGACGAGCGCCGGGTCCACCGCGGAACCGCCCCTGATGATCCGCCGCAGGGTCTCGACGAACTCGTCCACGTCCGTGACACGGCCCTTCAGCAGGTAGCCGGTGCGCTCGCCGCTCGCCAGCAGGTCCATCGCGTGGTCCACCTCGACATGGGCCGAGAGGACGAGGATCGCCGTGGCCGGGGCCTGCTCGCGGATCTCGCGGGCGGCATCGAGACCCTCCGTGGAGTGTCCGGGGGGCATCCGGATGTCCACGATCGCGAGATCGGGCTTGTGCTGCCGGGTCAGCCGAACCAGGGTGCGGGCGTCGCCGCACTGGCCGACGACCTGGAAGCCGGAGCGTTCGAGCAGGCTCGCGATGCCCTCCCGGAGCAGCAGATCGTCGTCGGCCAGCACGACCCGGCCGCTCGCCTCCCGGCTCGTCGCGGCTGCCATGGCCTCGATTATCGCGGATCGCCGTCGCGTGAGGGCGAAAGCCGCCGCGAGTCGCTGACCGGCCCGGAGAGCGGCACCGCGGTACGCTACCGGGCTCGATGAGCGCCACCGCCCCCTCGCTCGGCCTGCTCGGCGCAGGCAACATCGCCTCGGCCATGGTCTCCGGCTGGGTGCGGGCCGACCCCGGGATGGGCGGCCGGATCCTGATCACCGACCGCCGGTCGGGCCGCGCCGCCGCCCTGGCGGAGCGGCACGGGCTCCGCCACACACCGTCGAACGCCGAGCTCGTCGCCGCCGCCGACATCGTCGTCCTGTGCGTGAAGCCCGTCGACGTCGAGCGCGTCCTGCGCGAGGTCTCCGACCTTGTGACGCCGCGCAAGGCGATCGCGTCGGTCGCCGCCGGCATCAGCACCGCGACGCTCGAGACGATCCTCGACGTCGACGCGCCGGTCTTCCGGTTCATGCCGAACGTCGGCGTGAGCGTGGGCGCCGGCACCCTGGCCTACTCGGCGGGCCGCTTCACCGACACCGCCGCCGAGCAGATGGTGCTCGAGGTGTTCTCGCTGCTCGGCGAGGTCGTGCCGCTCGAGGAGCGGCTGTTCGACGCGGCCACGGCGCTCTCGGGGTCCGGCCCCGCCTTCCTGGGGCTGATCGTCGAGGCGTTCGAGGACGCCGGCATCGTGGCCGGGCTCACGCACGCCGACGCGCGCCGGCTGTTCCTCTCGACCGTGAGCGGGACGGCGACGCTCCTGCGCGAGGACGACCTCGGCTGCGCCGACCTGCGGCGCATGGTGACGAGCCCGGGGGGCACCGCGGCGGCGGGGCTCGCGGCCATGGAGCGGGGCGGGGTGCGGGGCGCGATCATCGACGGCGTGTCGGCGGCGATGCGTCGGGCCGGCGAGCTAGGCTGACGCCCCACCATGGGGATCACGACGGTCGAGCAGTTCGTCTTCTCGCTCTACATCGTCTACACGCTGCTCATCATCCTGTACGTGCTGATGTCGTGGCTCCAGCTGCCGTACAGCATCTGGGTGGGGCGGATCCGCGGCTTCCTCCACGACACCGTGGAGCCGGTCCTGCGCCCGATCCGGGCGGTGCTGCCGCCGCTCGGCGGCTTCGATCTCTCGCCCCTGATCGCGCTGGTCGGGATCTCCGTCCTCCAGCAGATCATCCAGTCCATCCTGGACGGGTTCCGCTAACCGGCTCGAAATGCCCGAGCCGGAGTCGGGCCTGGGCGGCCGGGTCGCCGATCCTCGTCAACCGGCCCGGCTGATCTCGATCCGGGCGGCAGGAGTCCGCGTTCGTGTGGCGAACCGGCCGGTATGACGCTGTCTCCCGCAGAGCTGCGCCACGAGCGACCCGGCCGCGGCCTGCTCGGTTACCGCCGCACGGACGTCGACCGCCTGCTCGTCGAGGCCACGGTGGCCTACGAGAACGTGTGGCGGGAGCGGGCGGACCTGACCGACCATGTCCACGAGCTCCAGCAGGAGCTGATGCGCCACCGCGAGGGCGAGCAGGCGATGCGGAACGCGCTCGTGACCGCCGAGCGGGCCGCCGACGAGATGCGCGCGAGCGCGACCCGGCAGGCCGAGCTGATCGTCCGCGAGGCCGAGGCGAAGAGCCGCGACCTCGTGCACGAGGCGTACGCCGAGCGGGAGCGGGTGCGGCGTGAGACGTCGCGCCTGCAGGCCGAGGAGGCCGAGTTCCGGCTGCGGCTGCGGTCGCTGCTCGGCGCGGTGCTCGAGGCCGTCCGCGACCATGAGGAGCGCCTCGCGGGTTCGATCGAGGAGCCCGCGGGGGCCGTGGCGGCCGCCCAGCCGGCGATCGGCTCGCCGGACGACGTCGTCCGCGCCGGCGGCTGATCCCGCGCCCGGTCCGGCCGGAGGCCCCTGGCTATACTCAAACCCCAGGGGGTGAGGCATGGCCGTGACCGTCGACATCGAAGCCGTCAAGCGTCGCCTGATCGAGGAGCGGGAGGGGATTCTCGAGGAGCGGAGGCGCCTCGTCGAGGACACGTCGCGCTCCATGGAAGAGGCCGTCGACGAGGACGGCAACGACAGCCACATCGCCGACAGCGCGTCCGAGACGCTCGACCGCGGCATCGAGCTCTCGCTCGAGGACAACGCCGACCACCTCCTTGCCGCCATCGACGCCGCTCTCGGCCGGATCGAGGCGGGCACCTACGGTCTGTGCGATCGGTGCGAGAAGCCCATCGCACAGGAGCGCCTGGAGGCCCTCCCATGGGCGACGAAGTGCATCGAGTGCAAGCGCCTGGAGGAGCGGGGCTGATCCACGTGGAGGCAGAGACCCAGCCCGCGCACCGGGCGGGGTCGTTGCAGTGGGCGGGGCTGGTGGCGGTGGCGATCGCCGCCGTGGTCGCCGACCAGGTGACGAAGCGCGCCATCGAGCACCGGCTCGCTCTCGACGAGGCCCATCACGTCCTGCCCGGCCTCACGATCACGCACGTGCGCAACAACGGCATCGCGTTCGGCATCTTCCCCGGCCGGCTGATGATCGTGTCGGTGCTGACCGCGGCCGCCGTTGTGTGGATGCTCGTCCACTTCGCCCGGTCGGGCTCGCGCCACGTCCTCTTCCCGGTCGCGCTCGGGCTGCTGGTGGGCGGCAGCGTCTCGAACCTGGCCGACCGCCTGCGCGAGGGCCACGTGACCGACTTCATCCACGTCACGCACTGGCCCACGTTCAACCTCGCCGACAGCTTCATCGTGATCGGCGTCGCCTTGCTCGCGCTCGGCCTGATCCGGGTCGAGCACAGGAGGTCCCACCCGCCGCCCGTCGAACCGGATCCCGCGCCCGGGCTGGACCGGCCGTGATCGACCTCGAGGTGCCGCCGGATTCCGGCGGCATGCGCCTCGACCGCTTCGTCGCCGGGTGTGCCGAGGTGGGGTCGCGGTCGGGCGCCGAGCGCCTGATCGAGGCCGGGCTCGTGCTCGTCGACGGCGCGGTGCGGCCGAAGTCGCACCGTCTCGGGGCCGGATCGGTCGTGAGCCTGCCCGAGCCGGAGCCTCCCCCCGACGCGACGCCGCCGGAGGGCCTCGGCGTCCCGCTCGCCTATTCCGACCCGTACCTGGTGGTCGTGGACAAGCCCGCCGGACTCCTCGTCCACCCCGTGCCGGGCCACTCGGGTCCGACGCTCGTCGACGCGCTGCGCGGCGTGGCCGCGGGCGGCGCCGAGAGCCGGCCGGGGATCGTCCACCGGCTCGACCGCGACACGTCGGGGCTGCTGCTCGTCGCCCGCGACGGGCGCACGCACGCGCGCCTGCAGGCGCAGCTGCGC
>JBKPMQ010000117.1:0-14624 GCA_046732235.1 Actinomycetota bacterium | reverse complement strand
CCGCGGAAGTGGTCGGACGGAAGCTCGCGGGCGATGTCGGCGATGGCGACGTCAGCGCCGTGCCCCGCCAGCAGGAGCGCGATGGCGCGCCCGAAGCCGCGCGCGCCGCCGGTGATCAACGCCGTCCGGCCTTCCAGGTCGTTCATGTCACCCTCTCGGTTGGTTCCGGGACCGTGTCCGCCGCGCGCACCTTGCGCCAGAAGTGGCACGCGACCTGGTGCGACGCCTCGATCGGCTCCAGCTCGGGCTCCTCCTCGCGCGAGCGCTGCTCGGCAAAGGCGCACCGGGTGTGGAACCGGCAGCCGGGCGGCGGGTGGCGGGGGCTGGGGATCTCGCCCGGCAGCAGGATCAGCTGCTCGCTCGCCCGCTGGCGCGGGTCCGGCTCGGGCACCGCCGAGAGCAGCGCGCGGGTGTACGGATGGGACGGCCGGTCGAAGATCGCCTCCGCCGTGCCCACCTCCACGATCCGGCCGAGGTACATGACCGCGATCCGGTCGGCGACGTAGCCGAGCGTGTTCAGGTTGTGGGTGATGATCAGGTATGTCAGCCCGAGCTGGCGGCCGAGGTCCTTCATCAGGTTGAGCACGCTGGAGGCGGCCGAGACGTCGAGCCCCGAGGTGGGCTCGTCGGCGATGATGAAGCGCGGGCGAAGCGCCAGCGCCCGGGCGATCCCGACGCGCCGCGCCTGCCCGCCCGAGAGCTCGTGCGGATACCGGCCGGCCTGGTCGGTCGAGAGCCCGACCATCTCGAGCAGCTCCTTCACCGAGTAGCGCTCCGCCTCGGGTGTGCTGTTGATGGCGTACGGCTCGGTCAGGAGGTACGACACGCGCAGCCGCGGGCTCAGGCTCGAGTACGGGTCCTGAAACACCATCTGGGCGTTGCCCCGGAGGCTCCGCCACTCCCGGCGTGGGAGGCGGGTCACGTCCCGGCCGTCGAAGGTGATCGTGCCCGAGGTCGCGCGCACCAGGTTCAGGATCGTCCGGCCGAGCGTAGTCTTGCCCGACCCCGACTCGCCGACGAGGCCCATCACCTCACCGCGGTTGATGTCCAGGTCCACCCGCTCCACCGCCTGAACGGCCTCCACCGGCCTGCCGGCGAGCCGCTTGGCCCAGGAGCTGCGGTCGGTGAAATGGGTCGAGACGCCGCGCAGGCTGACCAGGGCGTCGGTGCCGCTCATCGGTCCACCGCCGTGCCGCCGGCGGCGGCCTCGTCGGGCTCGACCAGGCCGGGGTGTCCCGAGCCGGGCTCGTAGGCGAGGCAGCGGGCATCGTGGGCGCCGTCGCCGGCCAGTCGGGGCGCGAGCTCGCGGCACACATCCCGTGCGTAGCGGCAGCGGTCGTTGAACGAGCATCCGGGTGGGAGCGCCGACAGGCTCGGCACCCGTCCGGCGATCGCCGCCAGCCGCTCCCCACGCCGATCGCGGGACGGGATCGAGGAGAGCAGGGCGCGTGTGTACGGGTGCCGCGGACGCTCGTACACGTCGAGCACGCTGCCCGATTCGACCACCTGCCCGCTGTACATCACAATGACGCGGTCGCACAGCTGCGCGACCAGGCCGAGGTCGTGCGAGATGAAGAGGATCGAGGTGCCGTGCTCGCGCCGCAGGCGCGCGAGCAGGCTCAGGATCTGCGCCTGCAAGGTCACGTCGAGGGCCGATGTCGGCTCGTCGGCGATCAGCATCGCCGGCCGGAGCAGCAGCGACGCGGCGATCATGATCCGCTGCCGCATGCCGCCGGAGAACTGATGCGGGTAGTCCCCCAGGCGGTCGGCCGGGTCGGGGATGCCCACGTCCGAGAGCGCCTCCACCGCCCGCCGGTGCACATCTCCCCGCCCGCCCGCCTGGCCGCCGTGCGCGCGCACTGCGTCGCGCAGCTGCGACCAGACCGTGAAGGTCGGGTTCAGGCTGGTGAGCGGGTCCTGGAAGATCATCGAGATCTCCGAGCCCCGAAGCGCCCGCACCTGCTCGTACGACATGCCGACGATGTCGCCGCCCCGGTACCGCATGCTGCCGCCGACGATCTCGCCGTTGGGCGGCAGCAGCCGCAGGATCGTCATGCTGAGCGTCGACTTCCCGCAGCCGGATTCGCCGACGATGCCCACGATCTCCCCTTCCGCCAGATCGAGGTTGATGTCGCGCAGCGCCGGCAGCGGGCCGCGGTCGGCGTGGTAGACGACGTTCAGATCGCGGATCTCGAGCAGCGGCTCGCTCACAGTCGCTGCCACCTGCGGGTGCGGGCCAGCTTGGGATCGGCGACGTCACGCAGCGTCTCGCCGAGCATCGTGAATCCCAGCGTGGCGACCATCAGCGCGGCGCTGGCGGAGACGATCCCCCACGGCGACAGCACGACGTTCTCGAATCCCTCGGACAGGATCACGCCCCACGACGGCGTCGGCGGCTGGACGCCGAGCCCGAGGAACGACAGGCCGGCCTCGGTCGCGATGGCCGACGGGATGTCCATGGCCATCAGGATCACGAGCGGCGCGATGATGTTCGGGAGGATGTGGATGGTCACGATGCGGCCGACGTGGGCGCCGAGCGAGCGCTCGGCCTCGACCCACTGGTTCTCCTTGGCCGCGAGCACCATCGCGCGCGAGACACGGGCGTAGTTCGGAGTGAAGGCGACCGCGATCACGATGATGACGTTGCGAAGCGACGGCCCCAGGAGCGACAGCAAGGCGAGTGCCAGGATCACCGCCGGGAACGCCTGCAGGGAGTCCATGATCACGATCATCACGCTGTCGATGACGCCTCCGGCGTACCCGGCGACGACACCCAGAACAAGCCCGGCCAGAAGTGCCGCGGTCACCGCCGGGATCGCGACGCCCAGCGCGATGCGGGCGCCGAAGATGACCCTCGAGAGCAGATCGCGTCCAAGCTCGTCGGTGCCCAGGAGATGCTCCCGGCTCGGCCCCTGGAGGCGGTCGACGATGTTCTGCGCGTCGGGGCTGTGCGGGGCGAACAGCGCCGGGAACAGGGCGAGCAGGATCAATCCGCACACGATTGCGAGCCCGGCCAGGCCCTTCGGGCGGCGGGCGACCTCGCGCAGCACGCCGAGCACGCCGGAACCGCGGCGGCGGACGAGCGGAGGAGCCTCGGCGGAGACGGCCATCTACGAGCTTCCTCCCTCGACGCGGATACGCGGGTCGAACAGCCGGTAGGAGAGATCGGCGATCAGATTCGCGAGCACGCACATGACCGCGATCACGAGCACGCCGCCGCGCACGATCGGGTAGTTGCGCGCCTCGATTGCGTTGAAGATGAGCGTGCCCAGGCCGGGCCGCGCGAAGATCACCTCGACGAAGATGGTGCCGCCGATCAGGTTGCCGAGCCCGACGCCGAGCACCGCGATGGTCGGGATGATCGCGTTTCGCAGGCCGTACTTGTAGAAGATCAGCCGCTGGCGCAGACCGAACGCGCGGGCGGTCCGGATGTAGTTCGAGCCGAGCACCTCGAGCATGCTGGCCCGCACGAGCCGGGCGATGTAGCCAACCCAGCCGAGTGCCAGCGCGACGGCCGGCAGCAGGAGATGGCGCGCATAGTCGATCGGATCGCCGGTGTTCCCGATCCCGATCGCGGGCAGCGCCTGCAGCCGGACCGAGACCACGACCAGCAGCAGCAGGCCGGCCACGTACGGGGGCACCGTGATCAGCGCAACGGAGACGATGCCGGTGATGCGGTCCACCCAGCTCCCCGGGCGGGTGGAGGCCACGACGCCCAGGGGCACGCCGATCAGCACGGCGATCACCAGCGCCGTCAGGGCCAGGATGATCGTCTGGGGCAGCGCACCGCGGATCAGCGTCGTGACCGGCACCTGCGACACGAAGTCGACCCCCAGGTTTCCTTCCAGGGCATGCCGGATGAAGTCGTACACCTGGGTGGGAACCGGCTTGTCGAGCTCCATCTGCGTACGCACGAGCGCCGCCAGCTCGGGGCTGGCGCGGGGGCCCATGATGGTCTTCACCGGGTCGCCCGGGATCAGGTGGACGAGGAGCCCGAGGAACGTCATGACCAGCACGATCACGACGAACGACATGATCAGCCGCCTGATCAGATACAGCGTCACGCGAGCCTCCGGCTCACGCGACGATCATACGGTCGAGAAGTTCCAGAGCAGCAGCGTGCCGTCCGGGCGGATCGACGGCTTGATGTACTTCTTGCCGCCGTAGAGGTCCGTCTGGTACGCGACCCAGATGATCGAGGCCGCTTCGTCCCAGACCTCTTGCATCTCGATGTAGAGCTGATCGCGGGTCGCCTTGTCGAATGTCTTGGTTGCCTTGGTGTAGTTCGCCTCGAAGGTCGGATGCGACCATTCGGTCCAGTTCCAGAGGCCGATCTGCGCCTTCGTGAACCAGACGAACGACCACGACGGGTCGGGCTCGGTGATGTACCCGGAGTAGACGAGCTGGCGGTTCGGGCCGCCTCCGCCGGCACCGGGGATGGCGTAGAAGGTTGCGGAGTCCTGCGCCTGGATGTGGACGGTGATGCCGATGTCGGCCAGGTTCTGCTGGATCACCTGCGCCGCGGTCTCGTCGGACTGGGCGTTCACCAGGCCGAGCCGCAGGTCGAGGCCGCCGCTCATCCCGGCCGCCTTCAGATACTGCTTGGCCTTGTTGACGTCCCGGTTGTACGTCGGCGCGTCGGGCCAGTAGCCGATGCCCATCTCCTTCGGGATGATGGCGTTGGCCCGCACCCACTTGCCGTTGTAGGCGGCCTGCAGGATGCCCGGCACGTCGATCGCCTGGCGGATCGCCTTGCGCAGGTTGATGTTCGAGAGCTGCGGGTCCTTGACGTTCATGGAGATGAACTGGTATCCGAAGGTCGGCGAGACGACGGTGTTCAGCCCCGCGCCGTTCAGCTGGTCGACATACGGGGTGCCGACCTCGCCGTACTCGATGTCGCCCGCCTGCATGGCGTTGGCCGCGGAGTTGTCGTTGGTGATCGGCTGGATCAGGATCTCTTCGAAGGTCGCCGGCGACGCGTAGGCCGAGTTTGCCTTGCCGTACTTCGCGAACTTCTTCAGGACCGTCTTCTGCTGGGGCACCCATTGCACGAACTCGTACGGGCCGGTGCCGATCGGATGGGTGGCGAACTTCTTGCCCATCGACTCGACCGCCTTCTTGGACAGCACCTTGCCGCTCATCACGGGAAGCGTGCTGGTCAGAAGCGGGGAGAACAGCGACTTGAGCACGATGGTGCCCGCATACTTGCCGTCGGTCTTGACCTCCTTCAGGGCGGCCCAGTCACCCTGATACACCGCGTGCAGGTTGGGCTTGGTCAGCCCTGCGATGCGCTCGTACGAGTACTTGACGTCCTCCGCCGTGACCTCGCCGTACCCGCCGTGGAACGGGATGCCCTGCTTGAGCTTGAAGCGGAAGCTGAGGTGGTCGGCCGAAGGCTCGAACTCCTCCGCCAGCGTGTTCACCAGCTCCAGCGTGCCGGGCTTGTAGCTGACCAGGCCCTCCAGGACGCAGTCGGCGATCTCGCCGTCCTGAAGCGCCGGCCAGAACGCCGGGTCGAGGTTGGCCATGTCGACGCTCGTGCGCACGCTGAGCGACTTCGTCGCACCCGCGGGCGCCGCCGCGGCACTGCCCGGGCTGGTGCTGCTCGAGCCCCCTCCGCACGCGGCCAGGAGCGCCGACGCCGCCGGCAGCGTGAGTCCAAGCGCCCCCGCTCTGCGGAGGAACTGCGCCCGGCTGATCCGCCCGCCTGCCACCTCGTCCATCAGAACGTCGATGCCTGGATCCCGAGCCATGCTCTCGTCTCCTCTCGCCTTGCGGCGTCTAGACGGCTTCCGGTCCGATGCGGCCAATGGCCACGACACATACGGCGCGACACAGCCGCTGTGTACGGTGCGAACGGCCGTCGCACGATGGTACTCCGCCGCCGGTGTCGATTTCAAGACCGCCCGAAACCGGGCAGTTATTCGCCGTGTGTGTCGAGCTGGGCACCGATGCCGCGACCCGCGGTGACGAGCTTGCCGCCCAGCCCGCGCAGCACCGTTTCGGTCAGCCGGAACGACGGGCCCGAGACGCTGAGCACCGCTACCGGGCGCTCTGCCACGAGCACCCCGGCCGACACCGCGTGAAGCCCTGGCTCCAGCTCGTTCAGCAGGATGGAGTAGCTGCGCCGCCGGGTCTCGGCAAGCTCGGATCGCAGGACGTCGGGGTCGGTGATCGTCTGCGGGGTCATCGCCTGGAACGGCCCGTGGGCCAGATACGCCTCGAGCTCGGCCGGCGGAAGGAACGCCAGATGCAGCTTGCCGGCGGAGGTGCAGTGCCACGGCAGCGGACGGTCGAGCCAGTTCACCCCCACCAGCGGCGCCGCATCGACCTGGTCGATGCAGACCACGGTCCCGGCCGGCGTGGCGATGCTCAGGTTGACCGTCTCGCCGGTCTCCGCGGCAATCCTCTCGAGCACGGGCCTCGCAGTGCGGATCAGGATCGAATGATCGGTCTTGCCGGCCGCCATCCGGACCAGGGCATACCCGATCGCATACCGCTGGCTGACGCCGTCGCGCTCGATCAGGCCGTGGTGCTCGAGCGTCGAGAGAAGCCGCCAGGCGGTGCTCCGGTTGAGTCCGCAGGCGGCCGCGAGCTCCGCCACGGAGCGGGGATGGCGGCTGAGCGAAAGCGCGTTCAGGAGCTGGATCGAGCGGTCGACCGACTGGATCAGCCGTCGGTCGGGCGCCCGCCCGGAGGCGCCGGCTCGCGTCTGCATGTCTGCAGCCGGCCTTGGAGCTCTCACGGCACGTTGGCAGGCGCATCGGCGAGCGCCTCGTCGTCGCGCCAGGTCGGGGCGGGGTAGCTGACGAACCCAGGGTAGTAGTCGAAGGCGTCGACGACGAAGTCCAGCACCGCCGGCACCCCGGCGGCGTTCCGCTCGAGCGCGCGCTCCAGCGCCGGGCGCACATCCTCCGGCCGGGTCACGCACTCGCCGTGACATCCGTGGGCACGCGCGAGCGCCGCGAGATCGGGTTGGCTCTCGAAATCCGTCGCGATGTACCGCCCGCTGTCGCGCTGACGCCACTTCGACCAGCCGAGGCTGCTCGTGTCGAGCACGACCCAGGTCACCGGAGCGCCGTACTGGACCGCGGTGGAGAGCTCCTGCGGCATCATCTGGAAGGCTCCGTCACCGGTCACGCACACGACCTTCTTGTCCGGGCGCGCCAGCTTCGCCCCCACAGCGCCGGTGACGCCGACGCCCATGCAGGTCTGCTCGCCCGGGGTGACCACGTCGCCGGAATCCAGCACCCGGTAGTACGGGTGGAAGTACGTCCACAGATCCTGGCCGCCGTTCTCGTTGACGAGGATCGTGTCGCGCCCGAAGACGTCGTTCAGCTCGTGGACGATCCGCTTGGATTGCAGCGGCACGGACTCCGCCCGGTCGCACTCGCGGTCGACCGCCACCGCAAATGCCGCCTTGGCCTGGATCGCTGCCTGCGCCGACCGGCGCCGTTCCTCGCGGCGGCCCGGCTTCCGGCTCAACTGCCCGGCCAGCGCGTCGAGCGTGAGCCTCGCGTCGCCCAGGAGGGCGACGTCCGGAATCCAGTTGCGCCCGATCTCGAAGGGGTCGAGGTCGATCTGGATGAGCCGTGCACCCGGGGGGTAGATCTTCCAGTCACCGGACTGAAAGCCCTCCATCCGCGCACCCACCGTGATCAGCAGGTCGGCGGCGTTGAAGACGTCGCGGCCGGGACGAGTGCGGTAGAGGCCGGTGAGGCCGAATGCGAGCTCGTTGTCCTCGGCGATCGAGCCCCGGCCGGAAAGCGTCGTCATGACCGGGATGTGTTCCTGCTCGGCGAGCTGCGCGAGCTCCGCGAACGCGGCCGACGCGACCACGCCTCCACCGGCGGCCAGCACCGGCCGCACCGAGGCGGCCACCATCTCGGCGGCCGCGTGCAGGTCGGCCGGGTCGGGGAGCGATCGGGACGGCCCCGGGATCCGCCGGTACTCCGGCATCTCGGCCTCGGCCAGCCCCACGTCCGAGGGCACCTCCATGTAGACGGGGCCGGGCTTGCCGCTCCGTGCGACCGCGAAGGCCCGCTGCATCGTCCAGGGAATCCGCTCGGGGCGCTCGACCCGGACGCTCCACTTCGTCACCGGGCGTGCCGCCCCCACCCCGTCGTGCTCCTGGAACGCGCCCATGCCGAGGTACGCACCCGGCGTCCCGGTCGCGACGCAGATGATCGGCTGGCAGGCCGAGAACGCCTCGAGCAGCGCGGAGACGGTGTTCGCCATCCCCGGGCCGGGGCTCGCATGGCAGACGGCGACCGTGCCGAGCACGCGCGCCTCGGCCATGGCCATGAACGCGCCCGATGCCTCGTGACGAACCAGGACCGCCTGGATCTCGGGGGCGTCATAGAGGGCGTCGTACAGGTGGCGAGGATCACCCGGGAGCCCGTACACCCGCGGCACCCGCTCCGTCCGCAGCGCCTGCACGACCGCCCCCCATCCCGTCATTCGCGTCACCGCGCTCCTTCGTCGCGGCTTGGCGGTGCCGGAGCCGCTGGGGAGTGATTGCACAATGAGCACGCGGATCGTACAATCTGCACCCCGGCCTGCCAAGTGAGACCGCTGAACGCCGACGCCTATCTCGAAGAGGCGACCTATCGCGCGACGAGGTTGCCGGTTTCACGCGCGTCCACACTCATCCCGGACGCGTACACGGAGCCGGCGTTCCACGAGCTCGAGCTCGACCGCGTGTTCTCGACAACCTGGGTTCCGGTCGCGGTGGCCGACGCGGTCGCGCAACCAGGCGACGTCCTCGTCACCGAGGTCGCGGGCCGATCGATCATCGTCGCGCGCAACCGGCGCGGAGAGCTGCGGGGGTTCCACAACGTGTGCCGCCACCGGGGTGCCGAGCTGCTCGACGCCGGCCGCTGCCGGATCGACCGTCACATCCGCTGCCCGTACCACAGCTGGGCCTACGACCTCGACGGCCGGCTGCTTGGGACGCCGCTCTTCAGCGACGACGCCCACATCCCGGAGGACCAGCAGGGAATCTTCGACATGTCCGACGTCGAGCGATTCCGGCGTGAGGACCATGGCCTGCACCCGGTCGCGGTGGCGGAGTGGGGGTGTTTGGTGTTCGCAAGCGTCGACCTTGCCCCCGAGCCGCTCGAGGCGCAGTTGGGCGACCTCCCCGACCGGCTCGCGGGCTACCGGCTCGAGGAGTGGCGGACGGCCCGGAGCGCCACCTACGAGATCGCAGCGAACTACAAGCTCGTGGGGGAGAACTTCATGGAGTACTACCACCTGCCCTGGGTGCATCCGGGGCTGGTCAAGGTCTCCCCGATGAAGGCGCACCACCGCTGGCAGGGAACGGGCATGTACACGGGGATGTGCACGCGACCGATCGCTGCCAACACCGACCGCGGCGGTTGGCAGGGCCTGTCGCCTCTGGAAGGGCTGTCGGAGGAGGACGCCACGAGCGCCCGGTTCGTGTGGCTGTTTCCGAACGCGGCCCTGAACGTGCTGCCGAACCACGTGTTCGTGATGCTGGCGCGTCCCGACGGGCCCGGCCGCACCCTCGAGGACGTGCACCTGCTCACGCATCCCCAGACCGCCGGCGGCGCGGACTACGAGCCGTCAGTCGACCAGCTCGCGGCGTTCTGGGACGAGGTGAACCGTGAGGACATCGCCATCGTGGAGCGCGTCCAGCGCGGGCTCGCCAACCCCGCATACACCGGCGGACGGATGTGCTACCGGTTCGAGGAGCCGCTGCACCGGTTCCAGAACATGATCATCGACCGCATGCTCGGCGTCCGTCGTGTGCCCGCGGGTGACGAGGTGCTCGAGCAGCCGATGTTCGGCCCATGACCGGCCCGCGCGACGTGGTGGTGGTCGGCGGCGGGATCGCCGGGTTGTCCGCCGCCTGGGAGCTGCGGGACCTCGACGTCGTCGTCCTCGAGGCGGAGGACCGGGTCGGCGGGCGGCTGCGGTCGGAGCCGCGTGACCCGTACTGGCTCAACTTCGGCGGCCACGTGCTGGCCGGGCCTGAATCGGCCACGGGCCGGCTTCTGACCGCGCTGGGCATCGAAGCCGCAGACGTGCCCGGCGTGTTGACCGCCCTCGCGATGAACGGTCGAGTCCTGGCCGGAGGGCGTGTCGAGTCCTACCCCTTCCGCCTGCCGCTGACGCGCACCGAGCGGCTCGCGCTCGTCCGGGCCGGTGCCCGCGTTCGACTCGCCGTCGCCCGGTATGCGCGCGTGGCGCGCCGGCGGCCCGGCGAGTCGGAGGCGGCCCGCCAGGCGCGCGTGCTCGCGTATCGCGATGACGAGACCTTCGCGGACTTTCTCGGCTCCGTGCCGGCGGAGGTCGATGCGATCTTCCGGCCGACGATCCAGCGCTCGTCCGGCGAACCGGAGCAGGTGGCGGCGGGCTATGGGATCGGCTACTTCCAGCTGGTGTGGGATCGCGTTGGCGGCCTGACCCGAAACGTGCTGGGCGGGTCGGCGCGGCTGCCGCAGGGGATCGCCGAGGCCCTCGGCGATCGCGTCCACACGCGCAGTCCCGTCATGCGCGTGTCCGCGGGCGGCCACGGCGTGGCTGTCAGGTACCGATCGGACGGGGCCGACGAGACCGTCGAGGCGAGGTTCGCGGTGGTCGCGACACCCGCGTACGTGACCCGATCGATCGTGGACGCCCTGCCGCCGGAGGCCGATCGGGCGCTTGGGGGGATCGCCTACGGCCCGTACGTGGTCGGCGCGCTTCTGACCAATGAGACGGCTCCGATGCCCTACGACGGCATCTATGCCGTCGCCACGCCCAAGAGGTCGTTCAACATGATGTTCAACACCGCCAACGTGCTCCGCACCGGCGACCGGCGGGAGCCTGGCGGGACGCTGATGGTCTACTCCGCGGCCAGCCTGGCCGACGCGCTGCGGGATCGATCGGACGACGAGGTGGCCGAGACGTATCTCGACGATCTCGGCGCCGTGTTCCCGGAGATTCCGCGGCATGTGCAGGAGGTGCACATCAAGCGATGGGAGCATGGCCTGCCGCACCCGCGGCCCGGCCGGCATCTGCTCCAGCCTGCGCTCCAGCAGCCGTTGGGCAACGTCCTGCTGGCCGGCGACTACCTCGGCACCACGTACGTCGAGACGGCGGTGTCGACGGGAGCGGCGGCGGCGCATGAGATCCGCAGGCGGCTGCGCGCGGCGTGCGGCTGAGCGTCGTCACCGACGAGATCGACGAGGACATCTCCTACGCGCTGGACGTCTGCCGCGACCTCGGGGTCGGGACCGTCGAGCTCAGATCGGTCGACGGCCGCAACATCGTCGAGCACTCACCGGCCTCCCGGGCCTGGATCTCGCGGCTGATCGAGAAGCGGCAGGTCCGCGTGTGCGCGATCGCCCCCCCGTTCCTGAAGTGCGACGCCACCGAGGATCTCCGCCGGCAGTGGGACCAGCTCGAACGCGCGGTGTCGATCGCACGAGACGTCGGCGCGCCGCTCGTGCGTGCGTTTTCGTTCTGGCGCGTGGGCGATCCCGGCACGGTGACAGCGCGGCTCGTCGACGCCCTTCGCCCGGCCGCGAACGTGGCCGCCGAGGCGGGCCTGCGGCTGGTGATCGAGAACGAGCACAGCTGCAACGTCGCCACCGCCGCCGAGGCGGCGGCCATCCTGGACGCGTGCCGGCCGACCGACCTCGGGGTGATCTGGGATCCCGCCAATGAAGCGAGATTCGCGCCACACCTCGCCGGGGGTGCGGCCGGCTACGAGGCGATTCACGCACACGTCGCGCACGTGCACCTCAAGGACGTGGACGCGACCGGAACGTGGGTCCGGATCGGATCCGGGATCGTCGATCATGGCGCCCTGCTCGCGGCGCTCGAACGCGACGGCTACGCGGGGTCCGTGTCCGTCGAAACGCATTACACGGTCGCCGGCAGCCGCGAGACGGCCACACGTGAGTCCGTGGCCAGCCTGCGGGCGATCGCCGGACACGCGGGCGTCGACTGCTCCTGATCGCCCGGCCGCAGGGAGCTACTCGATATCTCCCGCGGGCACCGGGTCGCCGCGCTCGAACTGCTCCCTCTCCGCGGCCGTCGCACGCCTGAGCTCGTGGGGCGGCGGAGCGTCGGCTTTCAGCATCGCAACGAGGATCTCGTACATCACGACCCGTACGCCGAGCGGCAGCCGGTTCTTGCGCAACGCGTGCCCGCGCTTCATGTAGCGGTTGTTCGGAACGATGAACACGCGGTCGAGGGGCATTCCGTAATGCTCGGCGTAGCGTTTCCGCAAGCTCGGCCGTGCGCCCAGGATGACGATGATCCCGTGCGCCACCTTCTCGGGCATCCCGAGGCCGGCGTACGCATCCATCGTGTTCTTGAGGTCGTCGCCCTCGTCGGTGGGGTCTTCACGCCGGAAGTCGACCACCGAGTCGGCGCTGTTGACGTTTCCCATGAACACGAGCGTGTCCGCCATCTCGACGGCGCCCAGGTTGCCGGCGCTCTTGATGCCGTTCCCGAGGTCGCAGAAGACGCTGTGGAAACCCTCCGCGAGCTTCTCGAGCCCGAGCTTCACCTGGTACTTCGGCACCGTCGTCCTGGCGACCGCCTCCGAGGAGATCACGAAGAGGCCCGACTCGCGCGGCCACTCGAGGTTGTCGGCGATGCTCTGCGCGCTCGGGAACTCCCCGCCGCGGTACCGGCGCAGATACTCCTGCAATTGCAGGGTGTCCCGCCGCTTGATGCCGAGCCGTCGGGCCGTGCCGCCCGGCGAGTCGTTCATGTCGACCACGACGCAGTCCCGGTTGATCGCGTCGGCGAAGAGCAGGCCCGACGTCGTCGATCCCGCCGTCTTCCCGCTCGCACCCTTGCTGTTCAGGAAGGCGTAGATCCTCTTCGTCCGGCGCAGGCGCCAGAGCTCGTCGAGGGCGGCCCTGTTCCGGCGGCGCAACCGCGGACGCAGGAGCCATTCCACTGCATAGCGGATGTGCGACCCGAGGCCGAGCAGCGTGTCGAGGCCGCCGGGGTGCGCCGGCATCTCGGGCTCGTCCTGCTCCGTCGGGCGGCCCGCCGGTTGCTGCCGGCCAGCCGACACGACTTCCTGCTCGGTCGCCGGCTGGGCGCGCTCGAAGATGGCGGCGACCAGGCGTTCGTTCTGTGGCGCTTCGGCTCGGGCCGTGTCTTCGCGCCTGAGCCCTGACCGACCCATATGACCCAACCCCGAACCTGAGCGTGGCGGCGTGTCCATGACGCGACCTCCTCGTAGGTTTCGCGACAATAGCAGGGGTTTACCGCCAACGCGAGAACAAAAATGGGCGCAACAGGGCTCGAACCTGTGACCTTCCGCGCGTGAAGCGGACGCTACCTCGCGTGGGGGAACCCGGGGTTCCCCCACGAGCCCCTCCTTAAGAACCATGGGCGCAACAGGGCTCGAACCTGTGACCTTCCGCGCGTGAAGCGGACGCTCTCCCAGCTGAGCTATGCGCCCCGGGACCGGGAAGGATACCGGTCCCCGAGGCATCGGTCGGGCCGTCAGAACTCGACGTCCCTGCCGACGCCGGCGACCCGGGCGGCGCCGAGGACGGCCGCCGCGGCGGCCGCGTCCTGGGCGGCGACGCCCACGGACTTGTACAGCGTGATCTGCTCGTCGCTCGTCCGTCCCGGCCGGGTGCCGGCGACGAGCTCGCCCAGCTCGGCGTGCACGTGGTCGGCGGTGATCGCCCCGTCCCGGATCGCCCAGCCGAGGTCGTTGGAGCCGGCCGGGAACGGGGCGAGTGCAGCCGCCCGCGACTCGACCACGACCAGCGACCGCGCCACCGTCTCGGCGTCCAGCTCGCGCCCGGCGCCGTTCACGCCCACCGAGGTCACGTGCATCCCCGGCTCGAGCCAGGCGCCCTCGACGACCGGTTCCGGGGAGTGGGTGCAGGCGCAGACGATGTCGGCGCCGGCGATCGCCTCGCGGTAACTGCCTCCGGCACTGACCGGCACGCCCACCTCGGAACCGAGCTCTGCGGCCAGCGCCTCGGCCTTGGCGCGGTCGCGGCCTGCGACCCGCACCTCCCGCAGCTCGCGCACGCGCGCGAGTGCGCGCCCGTGCGAACGGGCCTGGACGCCGGTGCCGAGGATCGCGAGGACACTCGCGTCCGACCGCGCGAGAAGGCGGGCCGAGAGCGCGGAGCCCGCGGCCGTGCGTGCGGCGGTGATCACCTCCCCGTCCATGACGGCCTGCGGAACCCCGGTCTCGGGATCGAAGACGGCGATGGCGGCGACGTGGCTCGGCAGGCCCCGGTCCGGGTTCTGCGGGAACTGGCCCACCAGCTTGGCCGCGAGGGCGCCCGCGCCGGGAACGTACGCCGGCATCGCCAGGAGCGCGCCGCCGACCGGGTCGACCATCGCGGCGTTCCGCTGCGGCACCGAGGCGGCGCCGCTCGAGAGCTCGGCCATGGCGGCTGCGACCGCGTCGACGAGCGCGTCCGGGTCGAGCACGGCCTCCACGTCGCGCCGGGAGAGGATCAGCACCGGCGGATTCTGGACGCCCGTGGCCGGCCCGTCAACCGCGGACCCGGGGAGGCGGTTCACCCGGAAGGGGTACGGAGCCGACGTCGCGCGGCACCGATGAGTGGGGACCGGCCCGGCCCCATGACCCGGATCATCGCCCTCACCATCCTCTGCAC
>JBKPMQ010000116.1:0-9637 GCA_046732235.1 Actinomycetota bacterium | reverse complement strand
GTTGCTGGTGGGCGGGCAGGGGCTCGCCACCGTGGCGCTGACCGCGGTGACCGCCAGCCTCGGCGCGATCCTGGCCGCGGCGATCCCGCTGTGGGTCGTGGTCCTGAGCGGGCTGATCGGGATCCCCGTGTCGGTCGCGTCGCGGGTGCGGCTCGCGGCTGGCTTCGGCGGCATCGCGATCGTGGTGCTGACGGCGCCGAACAGCGCGATCGGCGGGGCGCCGTGGGCGGTCGCGGCGGTCTGTGTCGCGCCGATCCTGTGGGCGGCGGGCACCCTGCTGACCGCGCACGCCGCCCGACCGCCCGATCGCGTGGTCGCCAACGCGGTTCAGCTGCTCGCCGGTGGCACGGTGTTGTCGCTGGTCGCGTTGTCGCTCGGCGAGCTCGACCCGGCTCGGTGGTCGGACGTCAGCGCGACATCCGTCGGGGCGGCGATGTTTCTGCTCGTCTTCGACTCGCTCGTCGGCTTCATGCTCTACACGCGTCTCCTGGCCGGCGCGCCCGCGCCGCTGGTGAGTACGTACGCCTACGTCACACCGCTTGTCGGTGCCGTGATCGGCGCGACCCTGCTCGACGAGCCGCTGTGGGCGGGCGCGTTCGTCGGAGCGGCCCTGGTGTTCAGCGCGGTCGCGCTCGAGCTGCGGGGAGGGTGAGGCGTGAGGTCGAAGCGATAGGGTGGCCGACGTGGACGGTCGGCGCGACCGCAACTCGGAACGAAGGGAGAGAGCACGGCGCCGGCAGCGACGCCGCCGCCGGAGGCTTGCAGGAATCGCGCTGCTCCCGTTCGCGGCCGCTCTGGGACTGCTGGTGCCACAACTGGGGTTGGGAGACGACGCGGATACCGCGACAAGGCAGGCCACGTCGCCGCAGACTCCGCCGCCGGAGCCGCGGGCGTCCACCGAGCCGCCGCCGAAGGACCCGCGGCGCGTCGTCCACGAGGCCAGGTCTCACAACGTCTACGCCGGGATCCTTCCCGGCCGTCTCAGCCCGGCTGTCCGTGGGGTGCCGGAGCGGGTCTACGTCCCAAACAGCGAATCCGGCACCGTCACGGAGATCAACCCGGCTACCTTCGCCATAGTGCGGACGTTCCCATCCGGTAGCTACGACCAGCACATCACGCCGAGCTGGAACCTGCGCCGCCTCTACGTGGACAACACCACGAGCAACACGTTGACGGTGCTGAGTCCGCGGTCGGGCCGGCCGATCCGCACGATCCCGGTCGCCGATCCGTACAACCTCTACTTCACGCCGGACGGCTCGAAGGCGATCGTCGTCGCCGAGGGACTGCAGCGCCTCGACTTTTACAACCCCCACACGTGGCGGCTGATCAGGAGTGTTCCCGTTCCTTCACCAGGGCCTGACCACCTTGACTTCACGGCCGACGGCCACGCCTTTCTGATCAGCTGTGAGTTCGCCGGGATGGTGTACCGAGTCGACGCGCGAACGATGCGGGTCACTGCCCGCGTCTCGGTAGGCGGGTTGCCGGTCGACATCAAGCTGTCGCCAGACGGCGCGCTCTTCTACGTGGCAAACCAGGGGCCGCGCGCGGGCGTCACGATGATCTCGGCACGCACCCTGCGGATCGTCGGGTTCATCCCCACCGGGCACGGCGCGCACGGCCTTGCCATCAGCCGCAACACCCGCGATGTCTACGTGGCCAACCGACTCGCCGGAACGATCTCGGTGATCAGCTTCGCCCGCCGCCGGGTGGTCGCCACCTGGCATGTGGGCGGTAGCCCGGACATGCTCCAGGTTTCGCCCGATGGCACCGAGCTGTGGGCGTCGAACCGCTTCAACGGCACCGTCTCGGTCATCGACACCCGCACCGGCCGGCTGATCCATACGATCGTCGTCGGAAGCAGCCCGCACGGCCTTGCCTACTTCCCGCAGCCCGGCGACCACAGCCTGGGCCATAACGGGGTCTACCGGTAGCGCGCGCCGTCGCGAGATCGCGCGGCGGTCAACGATGATGGTGCGACCAGGGGCTCAGGCCGCGTTGGCGTTGCCTGGCCGCGAGGTCGTGCGAGGCGGCTTCGCCCATGACCGGGGAAGGTTCGCGGCGTCGACGAATGTGCTCCCGGTCGGGCCGGCCCACACCGCCTGGTGCAGGGCGCTGCCGCGCAGCAGTTGGCGCCAGGTGAGGAACCACACCGTCCAGCCGTCGCCCCAGGATCCGGCGCGGGGACTACCGGTGATCGTGACCGGGTCGCCGGGGACGGCGAGCTTGTAGTAGGTCTCGGCGTTGGCCGGGGAGAGGTTGACGCAGCCGTGGCTGACGTTGGTGAACCCCTGCTCCCCGACCGACCAGAAGGCGTCGTGCATGTAATCGCCCGACCACGTGAACCGCACCGACCACGGCACCCAGATGTCGTACCCCGGGCCCTTCATCTCCACCGGGTTCGCCTTCTCAATGGTCAGGTAGGTGCCGTTGGGCGTGTCGTCGCCGGGGCGGCCGGAGCTGATCGGCCAGTCGGCGAACACGCGCCGATCAAGGTAGATGCGGACGTGATGCGTCGCCGTGCTGGCCACCGCGATCAGCGAGCGCCCGATCGAGAATGTCTGTGTGAGGGTGTGCACGCCGTAGACGCCGGGCGCGCCCTCCACGCCGTCCAGGTGGCCGGTGAAATGGACCACGGTGTGCGGCCGCCAGTAGCTGCGCGGCCTGAACTCCACCGTCTGGTCGCCGTCCCAGTACCACGCCCCCACCACCGGCTTCGAAGTGTGAAGCTCGAGCGACCGCTCGACAGCGCGGCGATGGGTGATCGGCTGGCTAAAGGTGAGGATGATCGGCATGCCCACCCCATACGTCTGGCGATACCCCTCGAAGATCCGGGTCGTGAACGTCCGCGCCGGCGCCAGCGTCCGAAACCTGCTCGTCGCGGTCGCCCGCCGCCCCGCCGGATCGACCGCGACCGCCTGAACCGAGTACCGCATGCCCGTCCGAAGTGCCCACCGGCTCCGCCACACCCGCCCCGACGCGCTCACCCTCCCGGCCACCACGTGACCGCGCACGCGCGCCCGCACCGCGAGGATCCGCCCACCGGATGCCCGCACCGTGATCGCCGCCCCCGGAAGGACCTGGGTCCGGCCATCGCTTGGCGTGATCCTCACCCGCGCAGTGCTCGCCGCCACCACAGGCGTGGAACGCGTCGAGGCGGCCGACGAACTCGTCGCCGGATGGGCAGCGCCCTGACACGCGCTCGCAAACACCACACCCACCGTGGCCATGCCGATCCCCACCAAGACGCGCCCGCCCTCCGCAACGCCGAACCCTCGAGTCCGCGCAACCACCCCACCGCTGCCGCCGCTGGTCGTGCTCACGACCAACAGCGTAGTAGGCGCCCTGACAAGAACCGTCGCAGCCACGGCGGCGTGCACGCGAGGGCCATGGGCCTCGCACTCACCCCGGCGCGGCGGTTCGCGCCCGAACACGGCACGGGAAACGTCGCCGAACCGGCGCGTGCTGAGCGCTTGGACGCCCGCGGTTATGGTCGCCGTTGACCGCCGAGCTCGGCGTCCCAGATCTGATTGGACTGCCGATCGACCGCGCCATCTCCGCCGCGTGCGCGACCGGCTGGTGGAGTGATGCCGGCGCTCAGTGGGCGGGCCACAAGACCGCTCGCACGCTATGCGTCGAAAGCACTGCGAATGTGGCGAGGATCGACCACGCCGCGCCGAAGGCCAACACCGTCTTGGGAGATGTCGCGGCCGCGATCTGCCCCGCTCCGGCGAACGCGATCGGCCCGGCGCTGTAGGCGCCGACGAGCACGAACGCTTGCACTCGGGCTTGTGCCCCCGCGGGGATCTCGTGCTGGATGGTCGTTGACCAGAAGATGTTGAAGACCGCCGAGCCGATGCCGCCGAGCAGGGCGGCGAGCGCAACCTCTGGCGTCGAGGCGCCGAGGGCGAGCATGCCGACAGGGAGTGGGTAGCCGAGCGTCGCCGCCGTTGCGACGACGAGCGGATGCCTCGGCTTGCGGCCCATGGCGAGGATGCCCCCGAGCACCGATCCTGCGCCGTATCCGGCCAGGATGAAGCCCCACGAGCGTGCGCCGTCGAGCGACTGATGCGCGATGACCGGGCCGAGCACCAGGAACGGCCCCCAGGTGAGGAGGTTGAAGAGGGCGAACTGCGTGGTGGTGAGCCAGATCCACCGTCGCGATCTGAACTCCTTCCAGCCGGTAACCAGTTGCCGCGCGATTGACGGCTGGCCTGGCAGCGCGATATTCGGGAGGCGCAGCCCGGCAAGCGCGACCGCACTGGCGAGGTATGTGCCTGCGTCGATCGCGAGGACCGTGGCCGGGTCGGTCAAGCTGATCAGGATCCCGGCGAGCGCGGGGCCAACCACGTTGGCTCCGGAGCTCGCCATGCCGAACAGGGCGTTCGCGTCGCTCAGCTCCTCTTTTCGTGCAACTTCGACCGTGAGTCCGGTCAGCGCTGGGGTAAAAAATGCATTGCCTGCGCCGACGACAGCGGTCAGACCCGCGAACGCCCAGACCGGCGGGCTGCCCGCGAAAACGAGACCGGCGAGCGTGCCCTGGCTCGCAGTCCGAGCCAGGTCGGCGGTCAACATGACCCGTCGCCGCCCGAGGCGATCCGCGAACAGCCCACCGGCAAGCATGAACGCGATCTCGGGGATGATCCCTGCCGCGAACACGACCCCGAGCCCGCCCGCGCCATACCCGCTGTCGAGCACCGCGAACGCGAGCGCCGTCGCCGACATCGCCGTGCCCACGTTCGATGTCAGGTAGCCGACGAAGAACCGCCGGACGTTCGGCGTGGCCAACACCGCAAAGCGGCGACTCAGTGACCGTTGCTCTGCCAAGGGCTACGGATCCTCCGTGACCGCCGGTGAAGACATGCACCGAAGGCGCCGGGCGGGCGGTGAGGTCGACGAGCCGGACGCCGTCCACCCGCCGTCCGACCTGGTCCGCGTGCCAGCTCGATCGCCAGGCGCGTCTTGCCCACACCACCGGGGCCGGTCAGCGTGACGAGCCGCGTGCGTTGCAGCGCGTCGGCGAGCCCGACGACCTCATGCGCGCGGCCGATGACGGGAGTGAGCGGCACGGGCACGTTGTGCCTGCGAGAGAAGGGACCACCAACGGACGGCGCGACCGACGTCGTCATTGCTCGACCGATGATCACACACCGTGCAGACCGGCGAACGTGCGGCGTCCCGCCGGCCGCGAAGTCGATGCGATGACTTTTGGCGCACGGATGGATTGAAAGGGGTGATGGGCCGTGTGGGCCCGCTGACCCGGGAGGCATCAATGCCCGACGTGACGTATGCGGTGATCGACGAGATGGAGCCGATCTTCGACGGGATCGCCCGCCGCGCCCGAGCCGAGCTGGGCGTCACCGCCTGGGGGATGCAGGTGATGACCCTGCCGGCCGGGTGGGACGGCTACCCCGACCATGTGCACGACGCGTCGACCGAGGAGGCCGGCCAGGAAGAGGTCTACATCCCGATCGCGGGGTCTGCGATGCTCCGGGCCGATGACGCGACCTTCGACCTGCGCCCGGGCGTGATGATCCGCGTCGGGCCCGAGCAGCGCCGCAAGATCGTCCCCGGCCCGGAGGGAATCCGGTTCATCGCCCTCGGCGGCGTGGTCGGCGCGCACCGCCCGTCGCCGTGGACGGAGCTCGGCGGCCCATGGTCTGTGCCGCAGGACGCGTGAGCCTCGGCGCCCTCGAAGCCGCACGCAGCGGCGACGAAGCCGCGTTCGTGCAGCTCACGGCAAATCACCGGCGTGCGGTGCACGTCCATGCGTACCGGCTGCTCGGCTCGCTGGACGACGCCGACGACGCGCTTCAGGAAACGCTGCTGCGGGCGTGGCGCGGCCTGGCCGGCTACGACGAGCGCGGCGCGATGTCCGCCTGGCTGCACCGGATCGCCACCAACGTGGCGCTGCGCATGATCGAGCGGCGCCGCGCCGAGCACGCGCCGGTGGACGCGCACCTGCAGCCCTATCCGGACCGCCTCCTCGACGAGGCCGCCGATCCCGGGCCCGGCCCAGAGGAGCGCGCCGTCCTACGCGAGACCGCCGGCCTCGCCTACATCGCCGCACTGCAACTCCTGCCCGCCACCCAGCGCGCCGTCCTCGTCCTTCGCGACGCGCTCGGCTGGTCGGCGCGCGACGCGGCCGCTGCGCTCGACATGACCGTGCCGGCATCCAACAGCGCTCTTCAGCGCGCCCGCGACCGCCTCGCCCGCGAACGCGCCGCCGGCACGCTCGCCCGCCGCCACACGCCGGCGTCCTCCGCAGCCGAAGCCGCGGTCATCGCCGACTTCCTCGCCGCTTGGGAGGCCACTGACATCGGCCGCATCGTGGCGCTGCTCACCGACGACGCCCTCCTCACGATGCCGCCCATCGACATGCGCTTCCGCGGCCGCGCCGAGATCGGCGAGTTCTTCGCCACCCAGCCCGCCGGCGGACGTCTCGACCGCATCCGCCACGTCGAGGTCCGCGCCAACGGCCAACCCGGCCTCGCGTCCTACGCGGACGAGCACGACACCGGCACCCACGACGCCTACGGCGTCATGATCTTCGCGATCCAGGGCGACCGAATCGCCGGCATCACCGGCTTCCCCCGCGACCCAGCCCTCTTCACCCAATTCGGACTCGGCGCCACCTACCGATGAGCACCCACGACTTCACCGCCGAGCTCTGGCTCCACAACGACATGCCCGGCGCCTGGTATTTCGTCACCCTCCCCCGCGACGCCTCCGACGAGATCCGCGTCACCCCGGAACGGCGCGGCTTCGGCTCGGTCCGCGTCCGCGCCACGATCGGCGACTCGACCTGGGACACCAGCGTCTTCCCCGATACCAGGACCGACTCCTTCCTCCTCCCCGTCAAGGCCGCTGTGCGCAGCCGGGAGGGCATCGACGAGGGAGATCTCGTCACCGTTACGATCACGCCCCGATAACCGGCTCGAGCGTGGTTCCATGGACGGCCCAGGGCGCGACGCCGATAGCCGGAGGGCGACGCGCGGCGGCGCGGTACCTTCCTGGGGGCACGCCGAACTCGCGGCGGAATGCCTTGGAGAGCGTCGACTCGTTGTCGTACCCGGAGAGCACGGCGATCTCGTACATGCTGCGGCTGCTCGTGGCCAGGTAGCCGGCGGCCAGGCTCAGCCGGGCCTTCATCACGTAGCGCATGGGCGGCTCGCCGATCAGCATCCGAAAGCGAGCGGTGAAGGCGCTCCGCGACAGGCCGGCGAGACGGGCCAGCCCTTCGACTGACCACGGCTCGGCCGGGCGGCTGCGGATCGCGGTGACGGCCTTCGCGATGCCGGCGTCCCGAAGCTGCCCGGTCTCCAGGAGGCCGGTCCGCTCCGCGCCCACCAGCCACACGCGTAGCGCCTGGGTCAGGCAGACGTCGGCGATCTTCGCCAGGACGGCCGTCGAGCCCGCATCCCCCGTGCTCGCCTCACCCTCCAGCATCGTCAGGAGGGGCGACAGCCATGCGGTGCCCGCGATCACATCGCCCTCCAGGCGGAGGACGTGCGGCAGCAGCTGGAAGATCGGCTCCAGGCCGGTGTCTCCGAGGGCGAACCCGCCGCACAAGAGCCGCGTGTGCTGCCCGTCTCCACCCAACCGCAGCCGTGATCGCTGCTCGACGGGCTGCTCGGCCAGCAGGTCGTCAAGGGCGGCCACGGACGACGCCGGATGGTCGGAGATGATGTGGGCGTGGCCGTGGGGAAGCACCACGAGATCTCCGCTCCCCACGCTCAGCGGCGCCTCCCCGTCGACGGTCACCCACCCCGCTCCGTCGAGCACCAGATGGAACTTCGCGATGCCGGCACCTTCCACCCGAAAGCCCCACGGCGCCCCGAGCTCGGACAGACAGAACACCGTGCTGCGGACGTTCAGTTCGCGCAGGACATCCGAGACGGGGTCGGCGGCTAGGGGCGGGGCGATCGTGTCCATGGACGATCGGACATGAACCGTGTCCGATCGACCCTACCGCGGCATCCAACCCTCCGCCACGATTCGGGGCATCCAATCCGGAGGGACGAGATGCCGAAATACCTGATCACCTACCACGGCGGCGAGGGCATGCCCGCGTCCGAAGAAGGACGCCAACAGGCCATGGCGGCCTTCATGGCCTGGGTGCAGAGTGCGGGCGACGCCATGGTCGACCCTGGCGCCCCGCTCGGAAGGAGCAGCACCGTGAGCAGCGACGGCGAAACCGCCACACCCGCATCGGAGCCCATTGCGGGATATACGGTCGTCCAGGCGGACGATCTCGACACCGCCATCGGACTCGTTCGCGGCCACCCCTTCCTCACGCGCGGCGGCTCCCTCCAGGTACTGGAGTCGGTCGCGCCCTAGTCCTCGGTGACCGGGAGCCCCGGTCGGCGGCGCGAACACCGACGCTCGCCCAGCGGCGACGTTTCGATCCGCCGCACGTGGGCACGGGACCGGATGGGTGTGATCGTCTTCGACGTCATCGGCACCTTGGTCGACCTGTGTCCGCTCGGGCGCCGCCTCGGCGACGCCGGTGCACCCCGAGACCGCCCTGGACGCCTGGTTCGAGCGCACGCTCCACCACGCTGCGTGTGTCACGCTGGCCGGTGAGAACGGCTCGGCGGAGCAGACCGGGATGCAGCTTCGCACGGCCGGCCTCGAGGCGTTGGTCGACCACGTCCGATCGGTCGAGGAGGTGTCGGCGTACAAGCCGCACCCGTCCGTCTACGGGCTCGTCTCGAAGCCGGCCGACGGCCGCCGCCCGGTTCTCGTCGCGGCCCACCATGGGACGTGTTCGGCGCGCGTGCAGCCGGGATGGACGCGGTGTGGGTCCGGCGCACGCCGGCGCCGTGGCCGTTCCCTGGGGACGACCCTCCGACAGCGCCCCACCTCGAGACGGCGGTCGACGTCGCGCTGGCGAACGGGTGAACCGGTAGCAGCCGCACCGGCGACCCGGTGCCCGCATTCGCTGCAGAACCACAAAGCTTGGTCAGCCCTTCACGACTGACCCCCGACCCCGTAGACTTGCGCGGTCGTGACGGACGGCACAGACGCTCCTGCCGAGATCCGCACGTTCCTGATCGCCGACGTGCGGGGATACACGCGATTCACGCAATCGCGCGGCGACGAGGCAGGTGCCGCCCTGGCCGCGCGGTTCGCGCAGGTGGTTCGCGAGGTCGTCGAGGCCCGCGGCGGTCGCGTCGTCGAGCTGCGGGGCGACGAGGCGCTGTGCGTCTTCACCGCGCCGCGAGCTGCCCTGCGGGCGGCCGTCGACCTGCAACGTCGCTGCGCCGGGGAGACCCGGGCGGACCCGTCGCTGCCGCTCGGCATCGGAGTCGGCATCGACGCGGGGGAGGCGGTGCCCGTGGCGGGCGGGTACCGCGGCGGCGCACTCAACCTGGCCGCGCGCCTCTGCTCCGTGGCGAAGCGCGGGGAGGTGCTGATCTCGGATGGCGTCGTCCATCTGGCCCGGCGGATGGACGAGCTCGCGTATGTCGATCGGGGGCGGCTCGACTTCAAGGGGTTCGATGCGCCGGTCCACGTCCACCAGCTCCAATTCGATCTCGACCTTCCGGCGGAGGAGCGCAGCCCCAGCACGCGCTGGACGCCGGTGCGCGTCGCGTCCGTCGCGGTTGCCGCCGTCGTGCTGGTCGGCGCGTTGGTC
>JBKPMQ010000115.1:0-6706 GCA_046732235.1 Actinomycetota bacterium | reverse complement strand
TCGAGGACGCGCGAGAGGACCCCGTCGACGAAGCCTCCCCGCCAGGCCGCCAGGAGCGCCAGCGGCACCCCCAGGGCGACCTCGAGGAGCACGACGAGGAGCGGCCCCACCAGGCTCGTGCGCGACCCCGCGATCAGGCGCGAGAGCAGGTCGCGGCCGGTGTCGTCAGTGCCCAGCAGGTGCTCGGACGAGGGGCCGGCGAACGGGTGCAGGAGGTCGATCGCGTTCGGGTCGTGCGGCGTCAGGACCGGCGCCAGGATGGCGACGAGGGCCAGCAGGACGATGACGACCGCGCTCACGATCCCCACGACGCCGATCCGCGGCAACCGCGCGAACCCGACTCGCCGGCCCGCGGGCGCGACGGAGATCTCGGTCACGGCCCGCTCCCGCCGACCTCGATCCGGGGATCGATCAGCGCGTAGAGGAGGTCCACGATCGTGTTCACCACGATGAACGCCGCCACCAGGATCAGGCAGATCGCCTGCACGACCGGGATGTCCTTCTGCCCGACCGCCTCGACCAGGTACGAGCCGAGCCCGTTCAGGGCGAACGCGTTCTCGACCACGACCGTGCCGGCGATCAGGCTCGCGACCGTGAGGCCGGCGACCGTCGTGATCGGGATGAGCGCGTTCCGCAGGACGTGCCGGCGGATGACCAGCCGCTCGGGGATGCCGCGCCCGCGGGCGGTGTCGACGTGCTCACGCCGCAGCTCCTCGTTCGCCGCGGCCCGCGTGAGCCGGGCGACGTAGGCGACGCCCGAGAGCGCGAGCGCGACCGCCGGCATGGTCAGGTGCTTCAGCTCGTCGGCGAAGCCGGAGCCGGTCCCGAGCGCGGGCAGCCACCCCAGCTGGAGCGTGAAGACCGAGATCAGCACGATCGCGGCGACGAAGGACGGCGTGGACGTGCCCACGGCCGTCGCGCCCAGGATCACCGTGTCGGTGTGCCCCTTGTGCAGCGCCGAGACGACGCCGAGCGCGACGCCGACGAGCAGGATCAGCACGGCCGCGTAGACGACCAGGAACACCGTCGTCCCGATCCGGGGCTCGATCAGCTGCGACACCTGCTGGCGGAACACAATCGAGCGGCCGAAGTCCCCGTGCAGCACGCCCGTCAGCCAGTCCCAGTAGCGGACCAGGAACGGCTGGTCGAACCCGTAGTCGTGGCTGATCGCGTTCAGCGTCGCGGGCGGCAGCGGCCGCCCGCCGGTCACGGCGTCGAGCGCGCTCCCCGGGGCCAGGTAAACCGCGCCGTAGACGATGAAGCTTGTCGCGAGCAGCGTCGCCGCGAGGGCGGCGATCCGGCGGGCGATGAAGGCGCCCAGGCCCACCGCTAGTGCGGCCTCTCGGGGCGTCCGTCCACTAGGTCGCTCCGACGTCCCGCGCCCAGGGGTAGTACAGGTAACAGAACGACGCCGGGGCGCCGGTCACCCGCTTGTTGAGGAAGAGCGGCACGGCCGGCGAGACGAGCGGCAGGGTGGCGGGCTGGTCGGCCAGCACGCTCTGCGCGTCGATGATGAGCGACGCCCGCTTGGAGGGATCTGACTCGGCCACCGCCTTCCGCAGGTCGCTTGTAACGGTTCGGTTGTTGTAGTCGTCGTAGTTGTACGTGAGGGCGTTGGCCGGCTGCGGTGTGACGGTTACATACAGGGTCTCCAGCGGCTCAGGGATGTCGGCGTAGTTCTCGGAGATGAACATGTCGATGCCCTTGCGCGCTGAATCGGAGAAGAACAGGTCGCCGTAGTCGTTGGGGTTGATGGGCTTGATCTGGATGTTGAGGCCGAGCTTCTTGCCCGCGTCCTGCACGATCGAGGCGATGTTGATGTACCGCTGGAACGAGGCCCGCGTGGCGATCACGATCGTCCCGCTCGTGTCGACGCCCTGCATGAGCTTCTTCGCGCCCGCGAGGTCGAGCACCGGGGGCGGGAGCTTCTGGTAGGCGGCTTTCGCCTGGGACTGCGCGTAGCTCCACTGGCCGAGCGGGGTCATGGTCGACGGCAGCGGGGTCGCGGCTCCGCTGTACACCGCCTTCGCCAGCGCCTGGCGGTCGATGGCGTTGAGCAGCGCCTTGCGGACGTTGATGTTCGCCAGCGGGCCCGAGGTGGTCGAGATATAGATGACGGTGAAGAGCATGCTCTTGCCCAGGTAGAGCTTCCCCGCCGAGGTCGACCGCAGCTGGTTCAGGCCGCTGTAGGGGGTGTGGTAGGCGCCGTCGATCTCGCCGCTCAGAAGGCCGGTGGTCATGGTCGACTCCTCCGGGATGAAGCTGAAAACGACAGACTTGGTCTTGGGCGCGTGCTCGGTGTCCCAGTAGTCGTCGTGGCGGGCGAGGGCGATGTTCGCCCCCTGGTTCCACGACGTGAACTTGAACGGCCCGGTGCCGACGGGACCGGCGGCGGGCGTGCCGTAGTTCTTCCCCTTCGCCGTGACGTATGCCTGCGGGCCGACGCCGCCGGCAGGGGTCGCCATGAGCCCGGGGAAGATCACGTCCGGGCGCTTCATGTGCACCGTGACCTCCCAGGTACCGCTCTGCTCGATGCTCTTCACGTTGAAATACGCGAAGGCCCAATACGAGTTGGGGTTCAGGTTCCGCTTCAGGCTGTAGATGACGTCGGCGGTCGTCATGGGGCTGCCGTCGTGGAACTTCACCCCCTGGCGGATGGTGTAGACGTGGGTGAGGTCGTCGGCGAGCTTGTACGCCTCGGCCAGCGACGGGACGATCTCGAGCTGCGGCGTCAGGCGCATCAGACACTCGGTCACGTTCGCGACGACGGTGTTCTCCTCGTAGTTGTACGAGTAGATCCAGTCGAGCGAGGACGGCTCGTAGAACAGCCCCCACTTCAGCTGGGCCAGCTCGCCGCTCGGCGCCGGCGTGGTGACCGCGGTGCCGACCTCGGTGGCGCCCGCGGCGCTGGTCGGGCCGGATGTGGCGGTCGACGAGTTGCCGCAGGCGGCGGCGATCGCCGCGATCGCGGGCACGGTCAGGCCGAGGGCCGCCCCCCGGCGGAACAGGTCGGCCCGGGACAGGCCGTCCCGGGTGAGCTCCTCGTACAGGTCGAAGCGATCCTCAGTCATCGTCCTCCCCCGTCCTCTCGACTCGTGACTGGCCGGCGTCGTCGGCGCCCATCACCAGGCTCGCGACGCCGCGGATGTGATCGGTCATCGCCCGCTCCGCCGTCTCGGCGTCGCCCGCCTCGATCGCTGCCAGGATGGCGCGATGGGCGTCGCGCGAGAGCCGCCGCCGCTCGGGCGTCTGCAGGTTGCGGCGGCGGGTCTGGTTCAGCACCTCCATCGAGGTCTCCACGAGCTTCACCAGCACGTGGTTGCGGGTTGCGAGCGCGATCGCGTGGTGGAACCGGGCGTCCAGGTCGGCCGCCCGCTCGGGGTCCGTCTCGGACTCGAGCTCCGCCGTGATGCGGTGGAGCCGCTGCAGGTCGGCGGCCGTCGCCCGCTCGGCGGCGCGGGCGGCGATCGGCGGCTCGAGCGCCTCGCGGAAGTCGAGCAGCTCCGTCACCTCGCGAGCGTTCTGGGTCAGGTAGCCGATGATCGCGCCGCTGAACTCCGACCGGTACGGCCCCCGCACCTCCGTGCCGCGGCCCTGGCGGCGAGACACGAGGCCCTTCAGCGCGAGCTCGTGGATCGCCTCGCGCACGAGGCCGCGCGACACACCCAGGAGCTGGGCCAGCTCGCGCTCCGGCGGCAGCTTGCGCCCGGGCGCCAGCTCGCCCGACACGATCATCGACTCGAGGCGCGCGGCGACCGATTCCGAGAGGCGCACGGCCCGCGGGCTGAGCGCTCCCCAGTCGACGGCCGGAGCCGGATTCTCGGCCCCGCCCACCCTCAGGCGGTGTGGTAGGGTTGCCGCAATGGTCGGACCATCCGACCGCGAACGTATCACCCCCGTTCGCTCGCGTCAACCGTCATCATCACGTCCGTGACGAACCCCCCCGAACCGCTGCTCGAGCTGATCGACCCGGACGGGGCGCGGCCGGCGCTCGTGTGCCCCGACGACGGGGAACGGGTGACGCACGCGGAGCTCCGCGAGCGGGCGGCGGCGATCGCGGCCGGGCTGCGCGCCGCCGGCGTCGAGCAGGGCGGGCGGGTGGCGATCGTGCTCCCCAACGGCCCGGAGATCGTCGAGGTCCTGCTCGGGGTGACCGCGGCCGGCGCGGCCGCCGCGCCGCTCAACCCCGCCTACACCGAGCCGGAGTACCGCTTCTACCTGGACGACCTCCTCCCGCAGGTGCTCCTCGTCGGCGCCGGGGCGGCGCCCGCAGCGCGCGCCGCCGCCGGAGCGATCCCCGTGATCGAGGTGGCTTCCCGCGAGGGCGCCGAGCCGCTGCTCACGCTCGCCGGCGCAGAGCTCCCGGTCGACGGGGGCGGCCCGGACGGCGGCCCCGAGGACGTGGCCCTGCTCCTGCACACGAGCGGGACGACGTCGCGCCCCAAGCAGGTCCCGCTCCTCCAGCGCAACCTGACCGCCCAGGCCCGCTCGATCGCCGCCCACTACCGGCTGTCGCCTGACGACGTCTCGTACTGCGCGATGCCGCTCTTCCACGTGCACGGCCTCGTCGCCTCGACGCTCGCCCAGCTCGCCGCGGGCGGCACGGTGATCGTGCCCCGCCGGTTCAGCCCGCGCCGGTTCTGGGGCCAGGCCGAGGCGCACGGCGTCACCTGGGTCTCGGCCGGGCCGACGCTGCACCAGATGATCCTCGACCAGCCCGGCGCCGCGCCGGGCACGCTGCGGTTCACCCGCTCGTGCAGCTCCGCCCTCTCGCCCCGGCTGATGCACGAGGCCGAGGCCCGCTACGGCGTCCCGATGATCGAGGCCTACGGGATGACCGAGGCCGGCCACCAGATGACCTCGAACCCGCTCCCGCCCGCGCCGCGGCTCGCGGGCTCGGTCGGCATCCCGGCCGGGGCGGAGATCCGGGTGGTCGACGCGGACGGGCGCGACGTCGCGCCGGGCGCCGCCGGCGAGGTGGCGATCCGCGGCCCCGGCCTGACGCCCGGCTACCTGAACAACGAGCGGGCGAACGCGGAGGCCTTCTTCGACGGATGGTTCCGCACCGGCGACGAGGGCACCCTCGAGGACGGCTACCTGCGGCTGCGCGGCCGGCTGAAGGAGATGATCATCCGCGGCGGCGAGAACCTCTCCCCGCAGGAGATCGAGGCCGTCCTGCTGTCCCATCCCGAGGTCGGCGAGGCGGTCGTCTTCGGTGTCGACGACGACAAGTACGGGCAGACCGTCGCCGCGGCGGTCGTCCTCACCGGCTCCGCCTCGCCCGACGAGCTGCGGGCGCACGCGCGCAGGTCGCTGGCGGCGTTCAAGGTGCCCGAAACGATCCACGTCCTCGACGAGATCCCCAAGACGCCGACGGGGAAGGTGCAGCGCTCGCGCATGCCCGCGCACCTGGCGGACGGCGGCTCGTGAGGTTCGCGGTGCTCGGCGCGGGAGCGGTCGGTGCCTACGTCGGGGCGGCGCTCGACCGCGGCGGCGCGGACGTCGTCCTGATCGCGCGCGGGGAGCACCTGCGGGCGATGGCCGAGAACGGCGTGCGGGTCGAGAGCCCGCGCGGCGACTTCGAGGCTCACCCGGAGGCGACCGACGACGTCGGCGCGATCGCGGACGCAGACGTCGTCGTCCTCGGGCTCAAGTCGTACGGGCTGCCGGACATGGCGCCGCGGATCGGCGAGCTGCTGCGCCCCGGCGCCGCGGTCGTGTTCGCCCAGAACGGCATCCCGTGGTGGTACTTCCAGGGCGTCGACGGCGACCTCGCCGGGCGCACGCTGGAGAGCGTCGACCCGGGGGCCGTCGTGACCCGGTCGATCGCCCCGGAACACGTCGTCGGCTGCGTCGTCTACTGCGCCACGGAGATCTCCGCGCCCGGCGTCATCCACCACATCGAGGGAACGCGGTTCACGATCGGGACGCCCGGCGGCGCACGTACCGACGCCTGCCTGGCGATCTCGGAGGCGCTCGTCGCCGGCGGGCTGAAGTGCCCGGTCGAGGACGACCTGCGCCCGCAGATCTGGCTCAAGCTGGTCGGGAACGCGGCGTTCAACCCGCTGACCACCGTCACGCGGGCGACGCTGGGCGGCCTCGGCACCTCTCCGGCCGCGACCGCCTTCGCGCGCACCGTCATGGAGGAGTGCGCGGCGGTGGCCGGCGCCCTCGGGATCGAGCTGCCGGTGTCGCTCGAGCGCCGCCTCGAGGCCGGCCTGGCGGTGGGCGACCACCGCACGTCCATGCTGCAGGACTGGGAGGCCGGGAAGCCGCTCGAGACCGACTGCATGACGGGCGCCGTCGTCGAGATCGCCGACATGGTCGGCGTCCCCGTCCCCAACACCCGAGCGCTGCACGAGCTCACCCACGCCGTCGAGGAGCTTCGCGATGCCTGATCCCGCCCACGGCGGCGGCTACGCCGTCGCCTCCCCCCACGCCGACGCCACCGAGGCCGGGAGGGCTGCGTTCGCCGCCGGCGGCAACGCCGTCGACGCCGCCCTGGCGGCGGCCTGCGCGCTCACGGTCGCCTACCCGCACATGTGCGCGGTGGGCGGCGACATCATGGCCCTCGTCCACGACGGCGAGGCCCATGCGATCAACGCCAGCGGCCGCGCACCGGCCGCAGCGCCGGCGGGCGGCGAGGTGCCCGAGCGGGGCGTCCACACGATCACCGTCCCCGGCGCCGTCTCCGCCTGGCACGTGA
>JBKPMQ010000114.1:0-4944 GCA_046732235.1 Actinomycetota bacterium | reverse complement strand
CCGCCTCGGTGACGAACGGGCAGATCGGGTGGGTCAGGGCCAGGATCCGCTCGAGCGTCCACAGGAGGTTGGCGGAGACGGCCTGCCGCGCGGCGGCGTCCTCACCCTGGAGTCGCGGCTTGGCGGCCTCGATGTACCAGTCGCAGTAGTCGAACACGAACGCGTAGAGCGCCTTCACGGCCGCCGAGAAGTCGTACGCCTCCAGCAGCCGCAGCAGGTCGTCGTTCGCCCGGGCGAGGCGCGAGCGCACCCATCGGTCGGCCGGCTCCTCGCCGACCGGCGCGGGCTCGACCGAGAGGTCGGCCTGGGTGATCACGAACCGGGCCGCGTTCCAGAGCTTGTTCGCGAACTTCGCCCCCTCGGCGATCGCGCCGCGCGAGAAGCGCACGTCCTGCGTCGAGCTCATCTTCATGAGCCCGTAGCGGGTGGCGTCGGCGCCGTAGGTGTCCACGAGCTCGAGCGGGTCGACGCCGGTGCCAAGCGACTTCGACATCCGCCGCCCGTCGGCGGCCTGGATGGTCGAGTTGATGACGACGTCCTCGAACGGGATGTCGCCCATGAACTCGAGCCCCATCATGAGCATCCGGGCCACCCACAGGTTGATGATGTCGCGGGCGGTGGTGAGCACGTGGCCGGGGTAGTACCTCTCGAGCCGCGGATCCTCGCCCGGCCAGCCGATGGTCGCGAACGGCCACAGGGCCGACGAGAACCACGTGTCCAGGATGTCGGGGTCGCGCTCGAGCGCGGTGGAGCCGCACTCCGCGCACGCGGCCGGCTCGTCCACCGCGGCCGTGTGGTGGCCGCCCGGGCAGTACCACACCGGAATCTGGTGCCCCCACCAGAGCTGGCGCGAGATGCACCAGGGGCGGATGTTGTCCATCCAGTTGAAGTAGGTGTTCTCCTGCGACTTCGGGTGGAATCGCACCCGGCCCGAGCGCACCTGCGCGTTCGCCGCCGCCGCCAGTTCCTCCATGTCCATGAACCACTGGAGCGAGATCAGCGGCTCGATCCGGTCGCCGGTGCGGTCGCAGTGGCCGACCTCGTGCTCGTACGGCTCCTCGTCGCGGATCAGCCCCTGGGCGAAGAGGGCGTCGCGGACGGCACTGCGGGCCTCGCCGACGGGCAGGCCGGCGAACTCGCCGGCGAGCTCCGTCATGCGGCCGTCGTAGCCGATGGCCGAGAGCTCCGCGAGCCCGTGGCGGCGGCCGATCTCGAAATCGTTCGGGTCGTGGCCGGGCGTGATCTTGAGGGCGCCGGTGCCGAAGTCGGTCTTGACGTACTCGTCGGCGATGATCGGCACCTCGCGGTCGACCAGCGGCACGATCGCGGTGCGGCCGACCAGGTGGCGGTAGCGGTCGTCGGCGGGATGCACCGCCACGGCGGTGTCGGCGAGAATCGTCTCGGGACGCACCGTCGCGACGGCCAGGAAGTCGTCGGTGTCCTTGATCCGGTAGCGCACCTCGAACAGCGTGTCCACGGCGTGCTCGTACCGCACCTCGAGATCGGAGATCGTCGAGGCGCAGGTGGGGCACCAGTTGATCAGCCGGTTGTCGCGGTAGATCCAGCCTTTGGCGTGGAGCCGCACGAACATCTCGAGCACGGCCCGGACGTAGCCCTCGTCCATCGTGAAGCGCTCGTGCTCGTAGTCGAGCGTGCAGCCGAGCCGCCGGAACTGCTGGATGATCGTCGCACCGGTTGCCTCGCGCCACTTCCACACGCGCTCGAGGAACGCCTCGCGGCCCAGGTCGAAGCGGGTCCTGCCCTCGGCCCGAAGCTGCTTCTCGATCACCGCGTGCACCGCGATCGAGGCGTGGTCTGTGCCGCAGATCCAGAGCGCGTCGCGGCCCTGCATCCGCCGCAGCCGGATGAGCGCATCCTGGAACGAGCCGTTGAGCGCGTGGCCCATGTGCAGCTCGCCGGTGACGTTCGGCGGCGGGAGCGCGATCGCGTACGGTTCGCCGCCCGCCGGGCCGCCCGCGAACACGCCCGTCTCCTCCCAGCGGGCGAAGATCGGCCCCTCGGCAGAGCCGGGGTCGTAGCGCGCATCCATGCGGCGGATCGTAGTCTGCGGCGGTGGACGTGCCCGTCGTCGAGGTGCGCGGTCATCGCGTCGAGACGCGGCTCTGGCTGCCGCGCAGCCGAGCCGAGGTGTTCCCGTTCTTCGCCGACGCGCACAACCTCGAGGCGATCACGCCGTCGTGGCTGCGGTTCTCGGTGCTCATGCCCCCGCCGATCGAGATGCGGGCCGGGGCGCTCATCGACTAGCGCCTGCGGCTCCACGGCGTCCCGTTGCGGTGGCGGACGGAGATCGCCGTCTGGGAGCCGCCCGACCGGTTCGTCGACCGCCAGGTCGCCGGGCCCTACGCGATGTGGGAGCACGAGCACCGGTTCCGCGATGCCGGCGGCGGCGTGGTCATGTCCGACCACGTCGAGTACCGCATCCGCGGCGGCTGGCTGGCCGACTGGATCGGCGACGCCGCCGTCGCCCGCCGCGACCTGCGCCGGATCTTCGAGTACCGCCGCGACGCCCTGCAGGCGCGCTTCGGCGTCCGGTAACGTGGCGGGGTGCACGCCGTCCTCGTGGGATTCGGGCTGGGATTCTTCGTCGCGCTCCAGCTCGGGCCGATGTCGCTCTTCCTGATCCGCTCCACCCTGCGCCGCGGGTGGGCCGTCGGGCTCGCGATCGGCGCCGGCGTGGCCGTGATCGATGCGGCCTACGCGACCCTGGGCGCAGCCGGTGCGGTTCCCCTGCTCACGATCGGGCCGCTGCGGGTCGTCCTCGGCGTCGCCGGCGGCGCGGTGCTGGTCGCCCTCGGGGCGCGCACGCTGTGGAGCGCGTTCCGGGTGCGCACGGGCGGCGAGCTCGACTACGAGGTGTCGGGCCCGCGGCGCGCGTTCGTCACGTCGCTCGTGGGGACGGCGTCGAACCCGCTCACGATCGCCTCGTGGGCCGCGATCTTCGCCGCCGCGAGCGCCCGCACCGGGACGTCGGCGGGCGCCGCGACCATGCTGGTCGTCGGCGTCGGCCTGGGCAGCGCGGCGTGGATGTCGGCGCTTGCGAGCGGGATCGCGATCGTCCGCCGCGCCGTCGGCCCGCGCGCGATCCGGATCGCCGACGTGATCGCCGGGCTCGGCCTGCTCGGGTTCGGCGGCGCGCTCGCGTACGGCGCCGTGCACGACCGCTAGCAACCGGGGTCAGACCCCGAACGGCGGCCGTGACAGTTCCGTTGCGCGTTCGTTCGGGGTCTGACCCCGGTTGAAATCCGCGTTCGTCGCGGCCCGAGCACAAGGGGTGGTGCATAACCGGTGCCTGGCACCGGTTATGCATTCAGGCGGACTCTTCGCGCAGCTCGTCCGTGATGTCGAGCTCCTGGCCGCCCTCCGTGACCAGGGTCGGATCGAGGTGCTTCTCGATCGTCTCCTTGGTCACGACGCACTTGTTCACGTCCTTGCGGGACGGCAGGTCGAACATCACGTTCAGGAGCGCCGACTCGATGATCGAGCGCAGGCCGCGGGCGCCGGTCGCGCGCTCGAGCGCGCTGGCCGCGATCGCCGCCAGCGCGTCGTCGGTGAAGACAAGGTCGATCGAGTCGTAGTTGAAGAAGCGCTGGTACTGCTTGACGAGCGCGTTCTTCGGCTCGAGCAGGATCCGGATGAGGTCCTCGCGGTCGAGCGCGTGCACCGCCGAGACGACCGGCAGGCGGCCGATGAACTCAGGGATGAGCCCGTAGGAGATCAGGTCCTCCGGCATCACCTGCGGGAAGAGGTCCTTGGCCGGGCCGTGCTTGCGCGACCGCAGCTCGGCGCCGAAGCCGACCGAGTTGCGGCCGATGCGGCGCTCGATGATCTTGTCGAGGTCGGCGAAGGCACCGCCGCAGAGGAACAGGATGTTCGTCGTGTCGATCGACAGGAACTCCTGGTGCGGGTGCTTGCGGCCGCCCTGGGGCGGGACGCTCGCGACGGTGCCCTCGAGGATCTTCAGCAGCGCCTGCTGGACGCCCTCGCCGCTCACGTCGCGGGTGATCGAGGGGTTGTCCGCCTTGCGGGCGATCTTGTCGACCTCGTCGATGTAGATGATCCCGGTCTCGGCCTTCTTCACGTCGAAGTCGGCGGCCTGGATCAGCTTGAGCAGGATGTTCTCGACGTCCTCGCCGACGTACCCGGCCTCGGTCAGCGCCGTCGCGTCGGCGATCGCGAACGGCACGTTCAGGATGCGCGCGAGCGTCTGGGCGAGCAGGGTCTTGCCGCAGCCGGTGGGGCCGAGCAGGAGGATGTTCGACTTCTGGAGCTCGACGTCCGAGTCGGTCTGCCCCGCCATCTGGACGCGCTTGTAGTGGTTGTAGACCGCCACCGACAGCGTCCGCTTGGCCTCCTCCTGGCCGACGACGTAGTCGTTCAGGACGGAGTAGATCTCCTTGGGCTTGGGGAGGTTGTCGAGGTCGAGCTGGGCGGGAGTGGTCAGCTCCTCGTCGATGATCTCGTTACAGAGATCGATGCACTCGTCGCAGATGTAGACGCCGGGGCCGGCGATGAGCTTCTTCACCTGGCGCTGCGACTTGCCGCAGAAGCTGCACAGGAGCTGTTCGTTGGTGTCGGTGGGGCGTGCCATCTAGTGGTGGGCGATCACGCGGTCGATGATCCCATAGTCCTGTGCCTCGTCGGCGCTCATGAAGAAGTCGCGCTCCGTGTCGCGGGCGACCTTCTCGATCGGCTGTTCCGACTTGTCCGCGATGATCTGATCGAGGCGCTTGCGCAGGTCGATGATCTCGCGTGCATGTATCTCAATATCGGTCGCCTGGCCCTGGAATCCAGAGCTGACCTGGTGAATCAGGATCTTCGCGTTCGGCAGGGCCATGCGCTTGCCCTTCGCACCGCCGGCCAGCAGCAGCGCGCCCATGCTCATGGCGATGCCGACGCAGATCGTCTGGACGTTCGGCTTCACGA
>JBKPMQ010000113.1:0-11289 GCA_046732235.1 Actinomycetota bacterium | reverse complement strand
GGCTCCGCCCGCGGCCCGATCGGGGCAGGCGGGAGGTTTGACGGCTGCGGCTCGATCCGGCGCGGCGGGGCGACGGCCGGCACCGTCACGGCGGCAACGTCGAGCTCGGCCTCCTCCACGATCGCACCACAGCGCAGGCATCGCTGGACGACCTGCGATCCGTCCACCATGTAGGGCCGCACATCATGCCCGGAGCGGCGGCACTCGAGCTGGTATCGAAGCCGACGGAGCGACACGCCGTCACCGTACCGCGACGGGACGGTGAGTGCGAGCACAACCCGCCTCCGGCAGCCCGGAACACGGGTTGACGCGGCCTCGACGCGGCCGCAGAATTCGAACGCGGGCTCGCCGGAGTTTGCAGCTATATTGAGTGTTCCGGGCGAAGCACGCGCCCGGGGCCCCCAGCGTCCTTGCCAGGCCTCCCGCGACCGTCGGCGCGCGGCCTCTCTGTGCCGGTCTGCGGATCAGTCCGCGAAAGGAACTCTTTGCCATGAAACGCGCCCTCGTCCTCCTTCTCACCGTCGCGGCGCTGGTCGCCGGCTGCGGCTCCGGCTCGGGCTCCGGGTCGGGCGGCTCTTCCTCGGGTGGCTCATCGGTCAGCGCGGCCACGGCCGCGGGCGTCCTGAAGGCCGCCTCCGCCGCGACGAAGGACGCCACGTCCGCCGGATTCGACGCCAAGATCGGCATCAGGCTGGGCGGCAACCTGGCCGGTGCGGGCGCCGGCGCCATGCTGCTGCAGGGCCCGCTCACGCTCGAGTTCAAGGGCCACGCCGGCAAGGTGCCGGGGGGCAAGGCAAAGTTCGACCTCGACTTCGCGGTCAACTACACGGGCGGCTCGCTCACCGGCGAGGCGCTCTCGCCGGACGGGAAGACCCTGTACGTGAAGATGCCGCTCCTGATGGGCCCGGGCTGGCACTCGTTGCCGCTCAACACCCCGAGCTCGAACACGACGGGGTCGTCCTCCCCGAGCTCCTCCAGGAGCGAGGGCCTGGACGCGCTCGAGGCGGCGGGCATCGATCCGAGCATGTGGCTCAAGAACCTCAGCCTCTCGAGCTCGGACGGGCGGGACACCATCTCTGCGGACGTCGACTTCATGAAGCTCTTCGCGGACGTGTCGAGGATGAGCCAGGACGGCATGACCGCGAAGGACAAGGCCAAGCTGGTGCAGGTCGAGCGGGCGATCAAGACCGCCCACGGGTCGCTGTCGTTCGACAGCTCGAGCCACCTGCCGACGGAGGAGAAGGTGGACTTCGCGATGAGCCTGCCGCCCTCGCTCCGGGCCCAGGCCGACGGGCTGAAGAGTGTCGAGCTGAACCTGGACGTCAAGTTCAGCGACTGGAACCAGGACTTCACGGTCAAGGCTCCCGCGGGCGCCACGCCGTTCAACTCGGCCGGCCTGCTCGGCGGCCTGGGCGCCTAGGCACCACCGCGATTGCGCCGTCCCCGGCCCACGGCCCCGGGGCGGGGCGTCAGCATGGGGGCGGCTGGATTCGAACCAGCGACGAACGGATTATGAGTCCGCTGCTCTGACCGGCTGAGCTACACCCCCGGCGAGAAATTGGCTCGTTCCACCGAGCGGGTCCATGCTACTCGTGCAGGTCGGTGAGAACCGGTCCGCCTCGACGTCCGTAGTAGCAGAGGAACGCACGAGGATCCGTGAGCCAGACCGCAGACCACAAGTTCGAGAGCGAGATCCTGGACGGCCTGTCCGAACGGGTGCTGGCCGACCTCGGAGGACGCTTCGGCGCGGCCCGGTTCGGCAAGGGGGAGCTGATCTACTCGCCCTTCGACCGGGCCGACGCGATGTACGTCGTTCAGGACGGCCGCGTGCGCCTCTACCGCAGCGCCCACGACGGCCGCCAGCTGACCCTCGCGATGCTCGACGAGGGCGAGGTGTTCGGGCGCGTATCCCCCGAGGGGGAGGCGCTCCACGATGCCTACGCGGAGGCCATGACCGACGCGGTCGTGCGGGTGCTCCCGACCGCCGACCTCGAGCGCGCCACCGCCGAGCATCCCCAGATGGCGCTGAACCTGCTGCGGTCGCTGTCCGAGCGGCTGCGCTCGACCGAGGATCAGCTCGAGAGCCTCGCCTTCCGCGGGGTCCCGGCCCGCCTGGCCGCTCAGCTGCTGCAGCTGATGGACCGCTACGGCCGGGTCACGAGCAGCGGGATCCGCATCGACGAGCGATTCACGCACGTCCAGCTGGCCGAGATGATCGGCACCAGCCGGGAGACGCTCACCAAGGTCATGAACGAGCTCCGCGAGAGCGGCCTGATCGACGTCCGCGACCGGCTCGTCTGGGTGCTCGACTCGGACGGTCTCGAGCGCCTCAGGAGCAGCGGCTAGCACCCCGCAGCAGGCCCGACGTCTACACTATCCGGCGGGAGAATTCTCGCCATAGAAGGGGACGAAGGGCTGTGAACGAGACCGGAACCATGCGAGTCAAGAGCGGGCTCGCCGAGATGCTCAAGGGCGGCGTGATCATGGATGTCACGACCGCCGAACAGGCCCGTATCGCCGAGGACGCCGGCGCGTGCGCCGTCATGGCGCTCGAGCGCGTCCCCGCGGACATCCGCCGCGACGGCGGGGTCGCCCGGATGGCCGATCCGGCCAAGATCCGCGAGATCCAGGACGCGGTGAAGATCCCGGTCATGGCCAAGGCCCGCATCGGCCATTTCGCCGAGGCGCAGGTGCTCGAGGCCCTCGAGGTCGACTACATCGACGAGTCCGAGGTGCTGACGCCGGCCGACGAGGCCAACCACATCAACAAGTGGAAGTTCACGATCCCCTTCGTGTGCGGCGCGACCAACCTCGGCGAGGCGCTCCGGCGCATCAGCGAGGGGGCGGCCATGATCCGCTCGAAGGGCGAGGCCGGCACCGGCAACGTCGTCGAGGCCGTGCGGCACATGCGCGCGATCATCGGCGAGATCAAGCGGCTCCAGAACATGGATGCCGACGAGCTCTACTCGGTCGCCAAGGAGCATCGGGCCCCGTACGAGCTGGTCGAGTACTGCGCCGCCCACGGGCGGCTGCCCGTCGTCACGTTTACCGCGGGCGGGATCGCCACCCCGGCCGACGCGGCGCTCATGATGCAGCTCGGCGCCGACGGCCTCTTCGTCGGCTCGGGCATCTTCAAGAGCTCCGATCCGGCCGCCATGGCGTCCGCCATCGTGCGCGCGACGACGCAGTACGCCGACCCGAGCATCGTGGCCGAGGTGTCGTTCGGGCTCGGCGACGCGATGCACGGCACCGAGATCTCGGAGCTGGGCGAGCAGGGCCTTCTGCAGACGCGTGGCTGGTAGGGTCGGCGTCCTGGCCCTCCAGGGGGCCTTCCGCGAGCACATCGCGGCGCTCCGCGACGTCGGCGTCGACGCCGTCGAGGTGCGGCTGCCGCGCGACCTCGAGGGGCTGGACGGCCTCGTCATCCCCGGCGGCGAGTCCTCGACCATGTCGAAGCTGATCGAGGCGTACGAGCTGGAGGCGCCCATACGCGACCTCCACGCCCGCGGCGGCGCCTTCCTGGGCACGTGCGCCGGGATGATCGTCCTCGCGCACCACGCCGAGGATGGCCGCCCCGACCAGCGCTACCTGGACATGATCGACATCGACGTCCGCCGCAACGCCTACGGGCGCCAGCCGGCCAGCTTCGAGTCGCCGCTGCGGCTCGTCGGCGAGGACCTGCCGATCCCCGGAGTCTTCATCCGGGCGCCGCAGATCGAGCGGATCGGGGACGGGGTCGAGGTGGTCGCCGAGCACGAGGGGGCGCCGGTTGCCGCGCGCCAGGGCAACGTCCTCGTGACCGCGTTCCACCCGGAGCTCACCACAGACAGGCGCCTCCACGGCCGGTTCGCGGACATGGCCGGCGGCAGGGAGGAGGCGGCGGCGTGAGCGGGCACTCCAAGTGGTCCACGATCAAGCACAAGAAGGGCGCCGAGGACAAGCGCCGTGGCCAGCTCTTCACGAAGCTCTCGCGCGCGATCATCGTCGCGGCCAAGGAGGGCGGGCCGGATCCCGACTCGAACGCCACCCTGGCGGCGGCCGTCGCGAAGGCGCGGTCGTACTCCATGCCGAAGGACAACATCGAGCGCGCGATCGCCCGGGCGACCGGCGGCGGCGAGGGCTCCGACGCGTACGAGGCCGTGACCTACGAGGGCTACGGCCCGGAGGGGGTCGCGATCATCGTCGAGGCGCTCACCGACAACCGCAACCGCACCGCCGCGGACGTCCGCTCCATGTTCACACGCTCGAACTCGAGCCTTGGCACGCCCGGGTCGGTGGCGTGGCAGTTCGAGCGCAAGGGCGTGATCCTCGTGCCGGCCGCCGAGGCGAGCGAGGACGACGTGGTGCTCGCGGCCGCCGACGCCGGCGCCGAGGACGTGACCCAGGACGAGTCGAGCTGGCAGGTCACGACGCCGCCGACCGACCTTGCCGCGGTGCGAGACGCGCTCGAGGCCGCCGGCATCCCCATCACGTCGGCCGAGCTGACGATGGTGCCGAAGACGACGGTCGAGCTCGACGAGAGCGGCGCCCGCCAGCTGCTGCGCCTGATCGACTCGCTGGAGGACCTGGACGACGTCCAGGAGGTGCACGCGAACTTCGACATCCCGGAGGCTGTGCTCGAAGCCGTGGCCGGCTGAATAGCCGGGGTGAATAGACGGGGTCAGACCCCTTTTTATGCACGAGGTGGGGGCTGCTCCCGCCCGCGAGGACAGTCCCGCGTCTCGCCCGTGCATGACCGGTGCCAGGCACCCGGTATTCAGGCGAACGGGCGTTCGGCCGACGTCCGGTCCGGGCGGTAGAGTGGGCACATGATCCTGCTGGGCATCGATCCCGGCACCGCCGAGACGGGGTACGGCGTCATCGCGGTGCAGGGAAGCCGGTTGGAGGCCGTGGACCACGGCCTCATCGCCACGTCGGCGCGCGAGCCGCTGGAGCAGCGCCTCGTGCGCATCTTCGCGGAGGTGTCGGATCTCATCGCGAAGCACGAGCCGGCGTCGGTCGCGCTGGAAGACCTCTTCGTCGGCGGAAACCCGCGCACGATCCTCTCGGTCGGCCATGCCCGCGGCGCGGTGCTGACCGCGTGCGGGCGTGCCGGCATCCCGGCCGCCGGCTACCCGCCCGCCGAAGTGAAGATGACGGTGTGCGGCTTCGGCCGCGCCGACAAGTCGCAGGTGCAGCGGATGGTGACGGCGTCGCTGCGGCTCGACCGCCCGCCGGCCTCCGAGCACGCCGCCGACGCCCTCGCGGTGGCCGTCTGCCACGCGCACGCCTCCCGCGCGAACGCCGCGCTGAAGGCGGCGGCGGGATGATCGCGTCGCTGCGGGGAAGGGTGGTGTCGAGCGCCGTGGGTGTCACGGTGCTCGACGTCGGCGGCGTCGGCTACCGGCTCGCGACGACCACTACGGCATCCCGGCGCGCCGCCGCGGCCGGCGACCGCGAGGTCACCCTGCTCACCCACCTGCACGTGCGCGAGGACGCGCTCCAGCTGTTCGGCTTCGCCTCGGAGGCGGAGCGGTCGCTGTTCGAGATGCTCCTCGGCGTCTCCGGCGTCGGGCCGAAGGCCGCCCTCGCGATCGTGTCCGGCTATGAGCCCGACCAGATCCGGCGGGCGGTGCAGTCAGGCGATCACGCCCTCTTCACGAGCATCCCCGGCATCGGCCGGCGCACCGCCGAGCGGGTCGTGATCGACCTGAAGGACAAGGTCGGCGGCCTCGTCGTGCCCACCACGGGGGACACCCCGGCGCCCGCGGGCACCCAGCACACGGCCGCCCGCGACGCGCTCGTCGGCCTCGGCATGTCGGTCGCGGAGGCCGAGACGGCACTGCGGCCGATCGACGAGACGCTGCCGGTGGAAGAGCGGGTGCGGCTCGCACTCTCCGGCGCCGTCCCGGCCGGAGCGGGCGGATGAGCGCCGAGGCCGGCCCCCGGCTCCCCGACGCATTTCTCGGCCCCGGCGAGGAGGAGTTCGACAGCTCCCTGCGGCCGCGCAACCTGTCCGAGTTCGTCGGCCAGGAGCAGGTGAAGGAGCAGCTCGCGATCTTCCTCGAGGCCGCCCGCGCCCGCGGCGAGCCGTGCGAGCACGTGCTCCTGGCGGGCCCGCCCGGCCTGGGGAAGACGTCGCTCGCCAACATCATCGCCGTCGAGATGGGCTCGCAGCTGCGCGTCATGTCCGGGCCCGCCATCGACCGCAAGGCCGACATGGCCGCCATCCTCACGGCGCTCGAGGCCGACGACGTCCTCTTCATCGACGAGATCCACCGCCTGAACCGGGCGATCGAGGAGCTGCTCTACCCGGCGATGGAGGACGGCTGCATCGACATCGTCATCGGCCAGGGCCCCGGCGCGCACTCGCTCCGGCTGGAGCTGAAGCCGTTCACCCTGGTCGGCGCCACGACGCGGACCGGGCTCCTGACGACGCCGCTGCGCGACCGCTTCGGGATCACCCACCGGCTCGACTACTACGGGACCGCCGAGATCGGCCGCATCGTGCAGCGCTCGGCCCGGCTCCTGGGCGTGCGAGTCGACGAGGGCGGCACCGACGAGATCGCCCGCCGCTCGCGGGGCACGCCGCGGGTCGCGAACCGGATCCTGCGCCGCGTGCGCGACTACGCACAGGTGCGCCACGACGGCGAGATCACGCATCCCGTCGCCGTCGAAGCGCTCGAGCTGTTCGAGGTCGACAGCGCCGGGCTCGAGCGGATCGACCGCGAGATCCTGCGCGCGATCGCGGAGCGGTTCGGCGGAGGGCCCGTCGGCCTCTCGACGCTTGCGGTCGCCATCGGCGAGGAGACGGACACGCTCGAGGACGTCTACGAGCCCTACCTGCTCCAGCTCGGACTGCTCCAGCGCACCCCGCGCGGTCGGGTGGTGACGCCGGGCGGATACGCGCATCTCGGCCTCGCCGCGCCTGACCGCGACCCGCGGCTCTTCTAGCCGCCGCATGCTCTAATTGCTCGGATGCAGCGACTCCGTGCCGCCTACGCGCGCGCACGCCCCTGGATCCCGCTGGTCGCCGGCGCCGCGCTCGCCCTGGCCGCGTCGGCCGCCATCGGCATCGCCGCGATCGAGCGGGCGTCGAAGGGTCCCGCGTTCCGGGTGTCGGCGGCGTGCCTGCGCCTGAACGCCACCGTCCGCCAGGAGCTCGGGGTGGTAACCGGCTTCGGCTTCACCGTCCAGGGCCCCGTTGTTCAGAACGCCGACGGGACGGGGAACGCGCGGCTCGACTTCACGGCGACGGGGTCGTGGCGCAATGGCCACGTCCACATCCGCGCGATCGAGCGGGGCCGGCGCTGGTACCTGGACGGTCCGGCGGAGCTCTTCGTTTCGGGCGTCCGGGCGCCGTTCCGGATCCAGCCCAACGAGCTGAACATCGTCCCCGGCCCCGCGCGGGACCGCTTCGTCATCCGGTGCGCACCGACGACCTCGACTACGACCTCCCGCCCGGGCTGATCGCCCAGACGGCGGCGGAGCCGCGCGACAGCGCCCGGCTGCTCGTGTACGAGCGGGCGACCGGTGCCGTCCGCCACCGCCGCTTCCGCGACCTCATGGAGGAGCTCGCCCCGGACGACGTGGTGGTGCTGAACGACACCCGGGTCATGCCCGTCCGCCTGCGCGTCCGGCGCGCGACCGGGGGAGCGGCGGAGGTGCTGCTGCTCGAGCCGCAGCCCGGCGGGACGTGGGAGGCGCTCGCCCGCCCGGCCCGCCGGCTCCGCGACGGCGAGACTGTCACCGCCGGCGAGCTCGCCATCACGATCGAGCGCCACCTCGACGAGGGCCGCGTCGTGGTGCGGCCGCACGTCACGGGGCCTGGCCCCGGGGACCCGGGGCCAGGCCCCGTCACCGCCGCGCTCGAGCGGGTGGGGGAGATGCCGCTCCCGCCGTACATCCACGAGCAGCCGGCCGACCCGCAGCGCTACCAGACCGTCTATGCCCGCCATCCGGGCTCCGCGGCGGCGCCCACTGCCGGCCTCCACTTCACGCCCGAGCTGCTCGAACGGCTGCGCGCCCGGCACGAGGTGGTCGAGGTGACGCTCGGCGTCGGCATCGACACGTTCCGGCCGGTGACGGAGGCGGATCTCGACGACCATCCGATGCACAGCGAGGCCTACGCCGTCACACCGGCCGCCGCCGACGCCATCGACGCGGCCCTGGCTGCCGGCCGCCGCATCGTCGCCGTGGGCACGACCACGGTGCGCGTCCTCGAGACCGTGTGGGGCGGATCGGAGCGCGGGCCGCTCGAGGGCCGGACGCGGATCCTGATCGAGCCGGGCCACCGCTTCGGGGCCGTCGGCGCGCTGGTCACGAACTTCCACCTGCCCCGGTCGACGCTGCTCGCCCTCGTGATGGCGTTCGCCGGGACCGACGAGATGCGGGGCCTGTACCGCGCCGCCATCGAGGATAAGTACCGCTTCTACAGCTTCGGCGATGCGATGCTGCTGCTGTGAGCTCGCCCTTCCGCATCACCGCCACCGACGCCGGCGCCCGCGCCGGCGTGCTCGAGACCGCCCACGGGCCGGTCGAGACGCCGGTGTTCATGCCCGTCGGCACGAAGGCGAGCGTGAAGGCGATGCTGCCGTCCGAGCTCCGCGACCTGGGCGCCCGGATCGTGCTCGCGAACGCCTACCACCTGTACTTCCGCCCCGGCGCCGAGCTGATCGACGAGATGGGCGGGGTGCACGGCTTCAGCGGCTGGGACGGCCCGATGCTGACCGACTCCGGCGGCTTCCAGGTGTTCTCGCTGCTGCATACGGCGACCCGCATCGATGACGAGGGCGTGCGCTTCCGCTCTGTCTACGACGGCTCCCAGCACCACTTCACGCCCGAGGTCGCCATGCGCGTCCAGCGGCTGCTCCGGTCGGACATCGCCATGGCGTTCGACGAGTGCCCGCCCGCCGGCGTCGACCGCGCCCGGGTCGAGGCGGCCGTGCGCCGCACAGGGATCTGGGCCGCCCGCAGCCGGGCCCAGCCACGGGCCGACGGCCAGCTCGGCTTCGGCATCGTCCAGGGCGGAATCGACCTCGAGCTGCGCCGCCGAAGCGCGGAGGAGATCGTCGGCATCGGGTTCGACGGGTACGCCGTCGGCGGCCTCTCGGTGGGGGAGGAGCGCGCGCAGATGCTCGAGACGCTCGAGGCGACGACGGCGCTCCTGCCCGCCGATCGGCCTCGCTACCTGATGGGCGTGGGCGACCCCGAGGGGCTGATCGAGAGCATCGCCCGAGGCGTCGACATGTTCGACTGCGTGCTCCCGACCCGCCTGGGCCGCACCGGCTCCGCGCTCGTGCCCGGCGGGCGGATCAACCTGCGAAACGCCGCCCATGCGACCGACCAGGGCCCGCTGGTGGAGGGTTGCACGTGCCCCGCCTGCACCGGGTTCTCGCGCGCCTACATCCGCCACCTGGTCACCCAGTCGGAGGTCTCGGGTTTGCGCCTGCTCACGATGCACAACCTGCACCACCTGCTCGACCTGGCAGCCCGGGCCCGGGCGGCCATCGCGGCCGGCCGGTTCGCCGATCTCCGCGCCGAGGTGGCGGGAACCGCCGACTCGGAGCACCATGAGTCGGTGGGCAACGCATCGACAGCATCTACACTTCCCAACTCGTGAGCGAGAAACGCCGCAACCTGGGCATCCTGGCGGTGGTGATCGCGCTGATGGCGGCCGCGCTGACGACGGTCGCCGTGCGCGGATTCACTCTCGGCCTCGACCTACGCGGGGGCCTGGAGGTGGTGCTGAAAGCCCGCCCGATCCACGGCAACTCGATCTCGGCCCAGACGCTCTCCAACGCCGCCGACGTCATGCGCAAGCGCATCGATCCGCGGGGCATCCTGCAGCCGGAGATCCGCACCTCGACGGCGGACGACACGATCGACATCTCGATCCCGGGCGTGAAGGACCCGAACGCCGTCGCGAATCTGCTGGTGGCGGGCCAGCTGCAGGCGTTCGACTTCTACAAGACGCTCACGCCCGTCTCGCGGGTCTCCACCTACCAGGCCAAACCGCGCTCGCTCTACGCAATGCTGACGGCGGCGAAGCCGGATCTGAAGCCGGGTGTCAGGCCGGCCGGGTGGGCGCTCTTCAACGCGAAGACCCATAACCTCGTCTCCCGCGGCGGCATCCGGTCGCGGATCGAGCCGCGGAAGGGGCAGGTGCTGAACGACCTGCATCTCGAGAGCCAGCCGAAGGGCACCGTCTGGCGGGCCGTCCCCGCCGGCGACGCGGCCGTGAGCTGCGAGGTCGCAAACGGCTGTCCCGACGTCACCTCGGGCGCGTCCCCGGTCGTCTGGTACCTGTTCCACCTGCCGACGGACGACCAGGACATCGTCACCGGCACCGAGATCTCGAGCGCGCAGGCGACGACCGACCAGAACGGCCAGCCGATCGTGTCGCTGCAGTACAAGAACGGCGGCGGCTCCGACTTCCACAACATCACCCGGCAGATCGCCCAGGCCGGTCTGACGGCCGGCAGGCCGCTGCCCAACGCGATCGTCGTCGACAACAAGCTGGTCGCCGCCCCGACGATCAACCCCCAGCAGTTCCCGGACGGGATCGACGCCGACTCGCCGACGACCCCGGGCAGCGAGATCACCGGCCTGACGACGTCGGACGCGAGCCGGATCGCGCTCGAGATCCAGTCGGGCACGCTGCCGGTGAAGTTCGCGCCGTACTCGCAGCAGCTCGTCTCGGCGACGCTGGGCAAGGACTCGCTCCGGGACGGCCTCATCGCGGGCCTCGCGGGCCTCGTGTTCGTGATGATCTTCCTGCTCGTCTTCTACGGCTTCCTGGGCCTGATCGCCGACGTCGCGCTCGTGATCTACGGCGTGCTCCTGGCGGGCATCGTGGCCGCCTTACCGGTGACGATGACCCTGCCGGGGATCGCCGGCACTATCCTCACGATCGGCGTCGCAGCCGACGCGAACATCGTCATCTTCGAGCGCGTCAAGGAGGAGGTGCGCGCCGGCAAATCGATGCGGGCGGCGATCGCCACCGGCTACCGGCGCGGCTTCCACACGATCATCGACGCGAACGTCGTCACGCTGATCGCCGCCGGCGTGCTCTATGCCGCGGCGACGTCGAGCGTCAAGGGCTTCGCGCTCATGCTGCTGATCGGCGTCATCACGTCGATCTTCACGGCCGTGGTCTTCACCCGGGCGATGCTGGGCATGCTCGGCGGGTTCCCGTTCATGACCAGCCGCTGGGTGCTCGGCTCGATCGGCAGCGGCGACCGCTGGAAGCGGTTCGACTTCATCGGCCGCAAGCGGTTCTGGTTCGCGATCTCCGGCGTGATCCTCGTC
>JBKPMQ010000112.1:0-7501 GCA_046732235.1 Actinomycetota bacterium | reverse complement strand
TCGTGAACGGCGAGGTGGGGGAGATGACCCCCGACCAGGCCGAGTTCCTGGACATCATCGACCAGAACGCCCGCCGGCTCCTGACGCTGATCAACGACCTGCTGACCCTCTCCGGACTCGAGAGCGGGCGGATGGTGATCCGGCGCGAGCCCGTCGACCTGCGCGAGCTCGTGCGCGGGAACGTCCACATCCACGCGCCGGCGGTCGTCGCGCACCGCCTGCGGCTCGACGTGACCCTTCCCGAGGAGCCTCTCACCGCCGTCGTCGACTCCGACCGCATCTCCCAGGTGCTCTCGAACCTGGTGTCGAACGCGATCAAGTTCACGCCGGACGAGGGCGCGCTCGGGATCGAGCTCGCCGTCGAGGGGGGCCAGGCCGTCCTGCGTGTCTCGGACTCCGGCATCGGGATCTCCGAGGACGACCGCGAGCGCCTCTTCGAGCGGTTCTTCCGGGCCGGCAACGCCGTCGAGCAGGCGATCCCGGGCACCGGCCTCGGTCTCGCGATCTGCAAGGGCATCGTCGACGCCCACGCCGGCCACCTCTGGCTCGAGTCGACGCTCGGCGAGGGGACGACCGTCACCGTCCGCCTGCCGCTCGCCGGCTGACCCGAGCGCGTCGTGGCGCCCGGCCCAACCGGGTATCGTGCCACGTCCGATGGGTGAGACCCCCAAGATCACCGACCCGGTGGAGGCGCTCGCCGCCGCCAGGGCATCGTTCGAGGACGGCGACGACTTCACCGTGGGGGTGGAGGAGGAGTTCGCGATTCTCGATCGCGAACGGCTGAACATGACCGCCGGATTCGAGCGGTTCGACGCCGGGTCGAAGACCGGCCCGCTGGCCGGCATGGTGGCCGGGGAGCTCATCCGCTCCGAGGTGGAGGTGCGCACCGGCCGGTGCGAGTCCTTTCCGGAGGCGGCCGAGACGATGGCCCGGCGCCGGCTCGATCTCCTCGACCTGGCCGACCGGCTCGGGTACCGGCTGTCGGCGGCGGGCACGCACCCGTTCGCGCGCTGGCAGGACCAGGAGGTCATCGACACCCCGCACTACCACCTGGTCGAGTCGACGCTCCGCTACGTGGCCTGGCGCAACAACACCTTCGGCATCCACGTGCACACGGGCATCCGCGGCGCCGACCGGGCAATCGCCGTGAACAGCGCCCTGCGCTCGGTTCTGCCCGAGCTCCTGGCCGCCTCGTGCAGCTCGCCGTGGCTGGAGGGCCGTCACACCCACCTCCAGTCGACCCGCACGCAGATCTTCACCCGGTTCTTCCCCCGCTGCGGCGTGCCCGACCGGTTCGACGGCTGGGCCGAGTACGACCGCTTCGTGCGGTTCCTGATCGCGACGCGCTCGATCCGCGAGCACACCGAGATCTGGTGGAGCGTGCGCCCGCACCAGGCCTTTCCGACCGTCGAAGTGCGGATCTGCGACGCCCAGCCGGAGTTCTCGCGGGCGGTGGCGCTGGCGGGGATGATGACGGCGCTCTCGGCGCACTACGCCCGCGGGTACGACGAGGGCCTGCCGCTGCCCGCGCACCCGAACCGGATGATCGAGGAGAACTTGTGGCGCGCGATCCGGTGGGGGATGACCGGCGAGCTGATCGACCTCGACGCCGGCCTGGCCGTTCCGGCGCGGGCGCGCCTCGAGGCGCTCGTCGACGAGGTGACCGACATCGCCGCAGAGCTCGGCATCGCGCCGTATCTCCGGGCCCTGTCAGAGCCAACCGCGGCGGAGGTGTACGGGGCCGAGCTCGAGGCCGGGGCGACCGTCGAGGAGGTGTGGCCGCGGGCGGTCGAGCGCACCCGTGAGTCTGTCGTGGAATGGCTGTCCGTCAGGGAGGAGGGGACGGGATGAGCGACGCCGAGCAGAACGTTCAGGAGGCGGCTGCCGAGTTCATGCGCACCGTGCCGGTGCAGGACGTGATCGTCTCGATGGTGCAGACGGTCTTCGACGTGGGCTACCGGCGCACGGGGCTCGTCGGCGGCGGGGGCGAACGCGACCTCGCCCAGACCGCGCTTGCGATCGACACGGTGCGCGCGCTGCTGCCGGTGCTCGAGCGGGTGCTCGACGCCGCGTCGATGACGACCCTGCGCTCGGCGCTCTCCGAGCTGCAGCTGGCCTACGCCGATGCGGCCAAGCAGCCCGCATCCGAGGAGCCGGCCGGGCCGGAAGCGCCGAAGGCCGGTGAGGAGGCCGCTCCGGGCGCGGCGCCGGAGCCGCCGCCGGCCCGTCAGAGCCGCGTCACACCCGAGCGGCCGAAGATCTGGACACCCGGAGGTGACGTATGAACGCGACGGCGGAGATCGGCGTGTTCGGGGGGTCGGGGTTCTACTCGTTCCTCGAGCGCGCGGAGGAGGTGACCGTCGATACGCCCTACGGGCCGACGTCCGACCGCTTCACCATCGGCGAGATCGGCGGCACGCGGGTGGCGTTCCTGCCCCGCCACGGCCGCAACCACCAGCTTCCGCCGCACGCAATCCCGTACCGGGCCAACCTGTGGGCGATGCGCGAGCTGGGCGTCCGCCGCCTGATCGGGCCGTGCGCCTCCGGCAGCCTCCACAAGGACCTCCCGCCGGGCACCTTCGTCGTCTGCGACCAGTTCGTCGACCGCACCAGCGGGCGCGAGGACACGTTCTACGACGGCCCCGTGACGACGCACGCGTCCGCGGCCGACCCGTACTGCCCCGACTTGCGCTCGATCCTGCTCGAGACCGGCCGCGCGCAGGGGCTCGACATCCGCGACGGCGGCACCGTCGTCGTGATCCAGGGCCCGCGCTTCTCCACCCGGTCGGAGAGCAAGTGGTTCTCGGCGATGGGGTGGGAAGTCATCAACATGACCGCCTATCCGGAGGGCTGGCTGGCCCGCGAGCTCGGCCTCTGCTACGCGAACGTCTCCCTGATCACCGACTACGACGTCGGCCTCGAGGACGACCCGAACATCGAGCCGGTCAGCCACGAGGCGGTCGTGAAGGTGTTCACCGAGAACAACGACAGGCTGCGCCGGCTGCTGTTCGAGGCGATCCCGAAGATCGGGCCGCAGCCCTCGGACATCTGCGCGAACGCTCTCGAGGGCGCGCGCTTCTACCGTGGGGGAACCCATGGTTCCCCCACGGGCCCCCTCCTTCCGTTTCGCGGAGCGTTGTCGCGCTCCGGCGAGAGCGCGGTCTCGCCTCCGCCGCCCAGCCCACCGCTTCGGCGCACAGGACCTCGTCACCAAGCCCGGTCGTACCAGTCTCCCGGTGAGCCGGATCGCCGCAGGCGGGTAGCTTCCGGGCGTGTCGAGCGATTGCAGCGCTGGCGCCCGTCCTGCACCACAACGTCACGACTCCACGGAACCAAGAAAGGCTCGCCGCATGCCCACGTTTCACGGCTCCGAGGCCCGCATCCACTACGTCCAGCACGGCGACGGGCCCGACATCGTCTGGGTGTCGGGCGGCGGCGGGCTGGCGACCGACTGGCACCCGTACCAGATCCCCTTCTTCGAGCGTGAGTTCCGCAACACGACGTTCGACAACCGCGGCGTCGGGGGCACGCAGTGCGACATCCCCATGCCCTGGCCGCTCGAGTCCTTCGCCCGCGACGCCGCGGAGCTGATCGAGGCGGTCTGCGCCCCGCCGGTCGCGATCGTCGGGCTCTCGCTCGGCGGTGCGATCGTGCAGCAGGTGGCGATCGACCGGCCCGACCTCCTGCGCTGCTGCATCACGATGGGCACGGGCGCCCGCAGCGTCGGCTGGGGCTGGGACTACCAGAAGGCCGAGATCGACTGGCGCAAGGAGGGCCACCGCCTCGACGGGCCGATGGCGGTGGCGCACCACGCCATGATGATGTTTCCGGCCAGGGTGCTCGGCGACCGCGAGCTGTGGCCGAAGCTGCGCGCCGACCTCGAGTCGTGGCTCGAGACCGACGACGCCGAGAGCTCCCTGATCCCGCAGTGGGAGGCGAGCCTGCTCTACGACCAGATGGAGGCGCTCCCGGCGTGCCGCGTGCCGATGCACGTGATCGCGTTCTCGGAGGACGTCCAGGCGCCGCCGCAGGACGGGCTCGAGCTGGCCGAGCTGGCGGGAAACGGGCACTACCACGAGTTCGAGGGCATGGGGCACTGCTCGATCTACGGGCATACGCAGGACGTGCTCAACCCCTTCATCCGGGATCTGGTGCGCAGGTACAGCTGAGCGGGTTTTGAAAACCGAGTCCGCTGTTACAATCCCGCGGCTCATTTTTCCGCCTTCAGTCCCTCGAGTTCTTTAACAAGGAGTCCACCACGTGAGTTCGCTCGCTAGCCATGCCGTGCTGATCTCTCTCGTCTGCGGCGCGCTCGCGGTCGTGTACGGCCTCGCCCTCACCCGCTGGGTGCTCAGCCAGTCGCCGGGCACCGAACGGATGCAGGAGATCTCGGGCGCGGTGCAGGAGGGCGCCGCCGCCTACCTGAAGCGCCAGTACACGACCATCGCCATGGTCGCCGTCGTCGTGTTCATCCTGATCGGCATCGCCGGGACGTGGACGTCCGACCTGGGCTGGAAGGTCGCGATCGGCTTCCTGATCGGCGCGGTGCTCTCGGGCCTCACGGGCTTCATCGGCATGAACGTGGCGGTGCGCTCGAACGTGCGCACGGCCGAGGCGGCCAAGTCGGGCCTCGCCCCGGCGCTCTCGATCGCGTTCAAGGGCGGCACGGTCACGGGCATCCTCGTCGTCGGGCTCGGCCTCCTTGGCGTGGGCGCCTACTTCGGCATCCTCGACGCGATCGGGTCGGGGACGCAGGAGCATCGCGACCTCGAGACGACGAAGGCGCTCGTCGGCCTGGCGTTCGGCGGCTCGCTGATCTCGGTGTTCGCCCGGCTCGGCGGCGGCATCTTCACGAAGGGCGCCGACGTCGGCGCCGACCTGGTCGGCAAGATCGAGGCCGGGATTCCCGAGGACGACCCCCGGAACGCTGCCGTGATCGCCGACAACGTGGGCGACAACGTCGGCGACGACGCCGGCATGGCGGCCGACCTGTTCGAGACCTACGCGGTGACGGTGGTCGCGTCGATGTTCCTGGGCGCGCTCTTCGGCAACCACGACGCCGTCATGCTGCCGCTGCTGCTGGCGGCCTTCTCGATCCCCGCGTCGATCGTCGGCACGCTGCTCGTGCGCCTCTACGGCGGCATGAGCGTCATCTCCGCGCTGTACGTCGGGGTGATCGTTTCGGCGGCGCTCTCGGCGCTGATCTACATCCCCGTCGTGGACAACAGCGGCACGGGCTTCGGCGGGTTCACCGACGGCGCCGGCTGGGGCAAGATCTATCTCTGCGGCCTGGTCGGGCTCGTCATCACGGCGCTGATCGTCGCGATCACCGAGTTCTACACGGGCACCCGCTTCGGACCGGTGAAGCGCATCGCGCAGCAGTCCGAGACCGGCCACGCGACGAACATCATCGCCGGCCTCGCCGTGGGCATGCAGGCGACCGCCCTGCCGGTGATCGTCATCGCCGTCGGCACCGTCGTCGCCTTCAAGCTGGCGGGGATCTACGGCATCGCCATCGCCGTCACGTCGATGCTCTCGATGGCCGGCATGGTCGTCGCGCTCGACGCGTTCGGGCCGATCACCGACAACGCCGGCGGCATCGCCGAGATGGCCGACCTGCCGCACGAGGTGCGCGACAACGTCACCGACCCGCTCGACGCCGTCGGCAATACGACGAAGGCGGTCACGAAGGGCTACGCGATCGGCTCTGCCGGTCTGGCGGCGCTGGTGCTGTTCCAGTCGTACAACGACGAGCTCGCGAGGAAGGTCGGCCACGGCGTCACCTTCACGATCAACGACCCGTGGGTGCTGGCCGGCCTCCTGATCGGCGGCCTCATGCCGTTCCTGTTCGCGTCGCTCGCGATGGACGCCGTGGGCCGCGCCGGCGGTGAGGTCGTGAAGGAGGTGCGGCGCCAGTTCCGCGAGATCCCCGGGATCATGGAGGGCACCGCCCGCCCCGACTACGCCCGCTGCGTCGACCTGGTGACCCGCTCGGCGATCCGCGAGATGCAGCTGCCGGCCCTGATTCCCGTCGCTGTGCCGATCGTCGTCGGCCTGATCTCCTACCAGGCGCTCGGCGGCCTGCTCGTCGGAACGATCGTGACAGGCCTCTTCCTGGCCATCGCCATGACCTCCGGCGGCGGCGCCTGGGACAACGCGAAGAAGCTGATCGAGGACGGCGCCCACGGCGGCAAGGGCTCGGCCGCCCACGCGGCGTCGGTCACGGGCGACACGGTCGGCGACCCCTACAAGGACACCGCCGGGCCGGCGATCAACCCGATGATCAAGATCACGAACATCGTCGCGATCCTGATCATCCCGCTCCTGGCCCGCTAGCGCGAAACCGGGGCCTGGCCCCGCCCCGCGGGGCGGGGGCCAGGCCCTCCGCGGGGCGGGGGCAGGCCCCCTGAGCAACCCCGGTCTCCCGCTGACCCACCCGCCATAATGGCCGCATGCCGCTGAAGCGCCGCCAGGCCGGGGGCCTCCACCGCGTGCTGGGGACGGCGGCGCTGTTCTCGACGGCCTACGGGAACGTGGGGTCGTCGATCTACTACGCGCTCGGCCTGGTCACCGTCTACGCGCTCGGGCTGACTCCGGTCGCCTTCGCAATCTCGGGCGCGATCTTCTTCTTCACGGCCGTGACCTATGCCGAGGCGACCGCCCGCTTCCCCGAGGCCGGCGGCTCGTCCTCGTTCACGCGCCACGCGTTCAACGAGGCGGTGTCGTTCTTCGCCGGATGGGCGCAGATGCTGAACTACACGGTGACGATCGCGATCTCGGCGATCTTCGTCCCGCACTACCTGAACAAGTTCGGCCTGGGGGTGAACCTGATCGGGCACCCCTGGGACATCGTCGGCGGCGGGATCGTCGTCGGCCTGCTGGTCGCGATCAACATCGTCGGCGTCAAGGAGGCGGCGGGGCTGAACATCTTCCTCGCCCTGACCGACCTGGGCACGCAGGCGCTGCTCGTGCTGATCGGCCTCTTCACCGTGCTCAGCCCCAGCACGCTCGTGGACAACGTGCACCTGGGCACGGCGCCGACGTGGAGCAACTTCATCGTCTCGATCCCGGTGGCGATGGTCGCCTACACGGGCATCGAGACCGTCTCGAACATGGCCGAGGAGGCGATCGACCCGCCCCGGCACGTCCCCAGCGCGATCATGTACGTCGTCCTGGCGGTGTTCGCGATCTACGCGTTCCTGCCGTCGGTGGCGCTGTCGGCGCTCCCGGTGCAGCCGGCCACGCAGCAGCAGGTGCTGAACTCCAAGAGCTCGGTGCTGGCATGTCCCAAGGAGGTGACGCTCGGCGAGCCGACGTCCGACCTGGCCTGCAAGTACGCCGGCGATCCGGTCGCCGGGCTGGTCGAGCACCTGACCATCCCGGACACGATCAAGGAGGGGATGGGCTACTACGTGGCCCTTCTGGCGGCGACGATCCTGATCATCGCGACCAACGCCGGCATCATCGGGGTCTCGCGGCTGACCTACTCGATGGGGCAGCA